>JBILSG010000062.1:0-9603 GCA_044372235.1 Chitinophagaceae bacterium | reverse complement strand
GTGTGAATTCCGGCTGCCGGTCAGCACGGAGGTCCTCATCCCTGAAACATTTTACAATCTGATAATACCGGTCATATCCGCTTACCATCAGCAATTGCTTGAAAGTCTGTGGTGATTGTGGCAGGGCGTAAAATTGACCTGTATTCATCCTGGATGGAACCACAAAGTCTCTGGCTCCTTCAGGAGTTGATTTGATGAGAAAAGGAGTTTCAATATCCATGAATGCATTTTCATGGAGATAATTTCTGGCGGAACGGTTTACGGCATAGCGAAGCTCCAGGTTCCTTTTCACAGCATTTCTGCGGAGGTCAAGATACCTGTATTTCATTCGGAGGTCATCACCTCCGTCTGTATCATCCTGAATGGTGAATGGTGGGGTTGCAGATTTGTTGAGTATTTTGAATCCTGTTACCTCGATCTCAATTTCTCCTGTTGGGATAGTCTGGTTTTTATTGGTACGTTCCAGCACTTTTCCCGATGCCTGGAGTACAAATTCCCTGCCCAAAGGCTGGTTGTCAAGCTGGGTATTGAGTATTTCATTGAAGACCAGCTGGGTTATACCATACCTGTCTCTCAGGTCAACAAAAGTAATGGCGCCAAACTTTCTGATCGTTTGTACCCATCCTGCAAGGGTTACCTGGTTGTCTTTATGGTCAATGCGAAGTTCTCCGCAGGTGTGTGTTCTGAACATACTGAAATAATTTTTATCCCTTCTTTTCGGGGCTCAAAGATACTCCAACCTATGCAAATTAGGATTCAATTAATTGCCGGATTTGGCTGATTCCTGTTGCATGAGGGCTTCTGTCTGCTGAAGTATCTGATCTTCAAAGTCCTTCCTGCGTATGTATATCAGGTAATAATATCCAAGTATAAACAATCCGATCCCAAATGGGATAAGTGAAAATTCCCTTAGTCCATACCTCCCTACCAGATTGGCGTCCCATCCGGTAAATTCACCAATCATCCAGGTACAATTTGCGGTAATCCAGAAATCTATTGCCAGGTTATGAAGGAATTCACTGGTGATCTTTCTTGTTTGATAGGTTATGACGATGGCTACCCAGAGGGTAGGGATTATCATAATAAGTGCAGGTATTTTCAGGTTGATGGCCCAGCAGGCATCCTTCACAAGCCATAGCAGGATATGTAAATTTTCAATTCGCCTGAATTTATAGGGTATGTAATAAATCTTACTTTCTTTCACTTTACTTTTTGGAAATAAATGTACATATTTATTTCTATGATGAATATGGTGTTATGAAATTGATCAACCGAAAAAGTTTTATTGCGCTGCTGGTTGGAACTTCTGCTTCTGTTTGGATTGCCCAGTCAAGATTCATACAATCCAGGTTATTGGCACCCGATTTTCAATTTCTTAAGCAGTCTGGAGGATTACTGGCTGCTTTGTGTGATGCAATCATTCCTGCAACTGATACCCCGGGTGCGTCAGATACCTTGACACATGAGTTTGTTGCGGCTTATGTTGAACAAGGTCTGCCACGTTCCCTGCAAGTTATATTTATAGAGGGGATGAAAAAGGTTGATAGATATGCGGTTGAGTCTTATGATAAGTCATTTTCCCAGTGTTCGGCTGACGAACAAAATAGTATTCTTGTAACAATAGAAGGGGAGGATAAATTATTACCCGGGCTAGCTGGGAAAGTTGAACAAAAAATCACAGGTAAACCATTTTTTCAGCAACTCAAGGCTTACACGGTTCTGGGTTATTGCACATCCAAACCCGTTGCTACTGGGGTGCTGAATTATAATCCTGTACCAGGTGCTTATCAGGGGTGTATAGAATTTAAGGTAAATCAGAATTGTAATTACTCAAGTTAATTATGGGAACTTTCAATATTAACGGAGCCACAAAAGCAAATTATTTTGATGCCATTGTGGTTGGATCAGGTATAACCGGTGGATTGGCTGCCAAGGAACTGTGTGCACGCGGATTGAAAACCCTTGTATTAGAGAGGGGTCGAAACGTTGAACATGTAAAAGATTATCCTACTGCCATGATGGAACCATGGGAGTTTGAATTCAGGTTGAAATCGGCTTCAGGGGATGTTTCCAGTCAGCCTGACTGCGGTCATTTTTTTGCTTCAAAAAAGGAATACCCCTATACAGAAGAAAAGCCTTTTAACTGGTACAGGGGATACCAGGTTGGTGGTCGTTCATTGACATGGGGACGACAGTGTCTGCGTATGAGTGATCTGGATTTTGAAGCAAACCTGAAGGATGGCGTTGCTACCGACTGGCCAGTGCGTTATGCGGAAATTGCATCATGGTATGATTATGTTGAAAGTTATATCGGAGTTAGCGGAAACAGAGAGTCAAATAGGGTCATTCCTGACGGTGCATTCCTCCCTCCAATGGAAATGAATTGTGCTGAAAAGGTATTCAAAGATCAAATAAAAGGGCATTTTCCTGAAAGGACGGTCACAATAGGCCGGGTAGCTAACCTCTCGAGGGGATGGGATGGGAGAGGGCCATGTATGTTTAGAAACAGGTGCAACAGAGGATGCCCATTTGGCGGGTATTTCAGCAGCAATGCAGTAACATTGCCTGCAGCTGCATTAACTGGTAACATGACCTTGCTTTCTGATACCATCGTTTCGAAGGTTATATTCGATCGTAAGACAAGAAAAGCAACTGGTGTTGAGGTGATTCATGTTAAAACAGGAGAAGCTGTAAGCTATTTTGCAAAACTTATTTTTCTAAATGCCTCCGCTATTGCTACGGCAGCCATTCTCCTTAACTCTTCAACAAGTGAATTTCCAGATGGATTGGGTAATTCCAGCAATCAGCTGGGGCATAACCTGATGGATCATTTTACAGGAACAGGTGCAGAGGCAGAGCTTGATGGGTATCTGGATAAATACTATTCAGGCAGGAGGCCATGTGGTATTTATGTTCCCCGTTTCAGAAATACAGGTAATAATGAAAGAAACGAGTTTATCAGAGGATATGGCTTACAGGGAAATGGGAGGCGGACTAGTTTTGAAGAAAACAGCAATATGCTTTCAGGCTTTGGAATTGCATTTAAAGATAAAGTTCTAAAGCCAGGCCCCTGGAAACTGTGGCTGGGTGCATGGGGAGAAACGCTTCCTTACTATTCCAATACAGTAAAGCTGGATTCAGAAAAAAATGATAAATGGGGTATACCACTTACCAGAATTAGCATGGAGTATCACCAAAATGAACGAAACATGCAGGCAGACATACAGGTAACCATTGCTGAAATGCTCGATAAATCCGGATTCAGGAATATCAACAGCTACTCTGGGTTCCAGACCCCTGGTTCATCCGTTCATGAAATGGGTACTGCAAGAATGGGAAGAGACCCCAGGACATCGGTTTTGAATAAATTCAACCAGATGCACGATGTAAAAAATATTTTTATCACAGATGGTAGCTTTATGACATCCTCAGGTACAGCAAATCCTTCGCTTACTTATATGGCCTTTACTGTCAGAGCCGTTGATTATGCAGTCCGACAAATAAAAAAAGGCAACCTATAGTTGCCTTTCTCTTTGATTTCCAGTATAATTTATTTGCCCATTGCTGCTGCCATTGTTTTGCCAATGTCAGCAGGACTGTCAACAACGTGGATACCGCATTCGCGCATGATACGCATTTTGGCTTCGGCAGTGTCATCAGCGCCGCCAATGATAGCACCGGCATGTCCCATTCTGCGTCCGGGAGGTGCTGTTTGCCCGGCAATAAATCCAACAACAGGCTTAGTCCCATTCTCCTTAATCCACCTTGCCGCTTCTGCTTCCATACCGCCACCAATTTCACCGATCATCACAATGCCATGAGTCTCAGGGTCATTCATCAGCAACTCGACTGCTTCCTTGGTTGGTGTTCCAATAATAGGATCACCACCTATGCCAATGGCTGTTGTTACACCAAGTCCGGCTTTAGCTATTTGATCTGCTGCCTCGTAGGTAAGTGTTCCGGATTTTGAAACAATACCGATATTTCCTTTTTTGAAAATAAAACCTGGCATGATGCCTACCTTGCATGCATCGGCAGTAATAACACCCGGACAGTTTGGACCAATCAAGCGGGTAGATTTTCCTTGAAGATAATGCTTCACTTTCACCATGTCCTGAACGGGGATTCCTTCAGTAATGCACACAACCAGTGCAATTCCGGCTTCAGCAGCCTCCATGATGGCATCACCTGCAAATGCAGGAGGCACAAAAATAATACTCACATCCGCTCCGGTAGCCTTTACAGCATCGGCAACTGTATTGAATACAGGACGATCCAGGTGAGTGCTGCCACCTTTTCCGGGTGTAACGCCGCCAACCAGTTGTGTGCCATATTCAATCATCTGTGATGCATGGAAAGTACCTTCAGTGCCCGTGAAGCCCTGAACAATTATTTTCGAATTTTTATTGACTAAAACAGACATGTTTTCTTTTTTTGAAATTTGTGGCGAAGTTATTGAAAAGGGGGGAGATGCAAAAAGGCAGAACCATAAACTTTTAAAGAATATTTGAGTTCAGTTTATTTAAGCAGGTCATCCATATCCCTGTCTTCATTGATTTTACCCCTCAACTCAAGCATGCGCATATCTTTGGCATCCTGAAGGAATTCTGACGCGAAGATGAAATTATTCAGTCGTTCATTTTTACTAAAAATGATTTCTTTATTGGTGCCTTCCCATTCTTTTTTTCCCTGGTACATGTATAGAATCCGGTCTCCAATCTCCATCACGCTGTTCATATCATGGGTATTGATGACGGTGGTAATATTAAATTCAGATGTAATTTCCCGGATAAGTTTGTCGATAACCAATGAAGTCTGGGGGTCAAGTCCGGAATTGGGCTCATCACAAAAAAGGTATTGCGGGTTCAGCACTATAGCACGCGCAATGCCAACCCTCTTTTTCATGCCTCCACTTATCTCTGCTGGATGTTTTTTATGAGCTCCATTGAGGTTGACCCTATCCAACACCTCATCTACTCTACGAAGTTTTTCTGCTCTTGTCTTATTGCTGAACATTTCCAGGGGGAACATCACGTTTTGTTCTACGGTCATGCTGTCAAAAAGGGCAGATCCCTGAAAAAGCATACCGATTTTTCGCCGCATCTCTTTTTTACTATCTTCTGTCATAGCCGTGAAATCCACGCCATCGTATAAAATACGGCCTGAATCAGGTCTGATGAGTCCTACCAGGCATTTCATCAACACTGTTTTACCACTTCCACTGGCGCCTATGATGAGGTTACATTTGCCTGTTTCAAATGAAGAAGAAACTCCTTCTATGACAGTCTTGTCTGAAAAACCTTTGTGAATTTCGTTGATTTCAATCATAAAAAGGATTTATAACAGAACTGCTGCCAGTATGTAGTCGGCTAGCAGAATCATGACACAACTTGTTACCACTGCCGTTGTACTGGCTCTGCCAATTTCCAGCGCTCCGCCTTTTACATTGTAACCGAAATATGCTGGGATTGCTGTAATAATAAATGCAAATGTATAAGCCTTGGCCAGTGCAAAAGTGACATTATAGGGTACAAAAGATTCGAGTAACCCCTTGTCATAGATTTCATGTGGCAGGATGCCGGTCAGGTCGCCAACAAATCTTCCACCCCAGATCCCCAATGTCATGGCTATGATAACCAACAAAGGGATGGTAATCACCGCGGCTGTAATTTTGGGCAGGATAAGGTATGCTTTCGTGTTGATACCCATGATTTCAAGCGCATCAATTTGCTCACTGACACGCATATTTCCCAGTTCACTTGAAATTTTACTGCCAACAACACCGGCCAGCACAATACATGTTATAGTGGGCGCAAATTCAAGTATTACGCTATCCCGCACAATCTGCGCAATGACAGAACGTGGGATAATCGGACTCACAAACTGATAGGCAGTTTGTACAGTAGATACTGCTCCAATAAAAACGGAGATGATTGAAACAATGCCCAGTGAACCAATACCCAATTCCACGCACTGATGCATGAGCTCTTTCCAGTAAACTTTGTACTGTTCAGGTTTTGTAAACATGCCCCTGAGCATCAGTAAAAATTCACCAAAGCGGGTAAAAATGTTCATATTCTTTCAGTTTTCCGCATTTTATATTGTGCATCTATCACTGAGATCATAACCATATTCAATATACTCCTAATTGAGGAACCAAGCTGGAGTACATGGACCGGTTTTTTAAGTCCGAGTAAGATGGGACCAATGGCGTCAGCTTCACCTACTTCCTGAAGCAGGTTGTATGCAATATTACCGGCACTCAGGTTGGGGAAAATCAGTGTATTGACATCACCATTTTCTGCCAATTCAGAAAATGGATAGTTTTCCTTCATAATCTCTTTGTTAAAGGCAACAATTCCCTGCATTTCACCGTCAACAATTAATGATGGATTACGCTGCTTGACAATTGTTCTGGCAGTCCTGACTTTTATAGCCTCTTCCGTATCACTGCTGCCAAAATTTGAATAACTCAGCATGGCAATTCGGGGTGTAATGCCAAGGGTTCTGACCTCTTTGGCAACAAGCAGTGTTATGTCTGCAAGCTCTTCTGCTGTTGGGTTAAAATTGACTGTTGTGTCAGCCAGAAACAACGGACCTTTTTTGGTAAGCATGATGTACATGCCTGCAATCTTGCTGACACCTTCTTCTGTGCCAATTATTTGAATAGCCGGACGAATCGTATCAGGATAGTTTCTGCTCAGTCCGGAAATCATCGCATCTGCATCTCCCATTTCAACCATCATGCAGCCAAAATGATTCCGGTCTTTCATGAGTTTATTTACCTCATAACGGTTAACACCTCGACGCTGTCTTTTTTTGAAAAAAACCTCACCGTATGCCTCCCTTTTAGCTTTCATCTCTTCACTCTTAGGATTGACGATTTCCAGTCCGTCAAGGGGGATATTGTTTTTTTCTGCAATATCCAGAATGATTTCTGGATTACCCAATAAGACGGGTTTTGCAATCCCCTCATCCAATGCAATCTGAGCGGCTTTCAGAATCTTTGAATTCTCTGCATCAGCAAATACCACGCGCTTAGGATCTTTTCTGGCTTTGCTTCCAAGCGCTCTGACTAGCTGGTTATCAATACCGAGTCTTTTATTAAGGTCGATTTCATACTTTTCCCAATCGGTTATGGGTGTTTTGGCAACACCACTTTCCATGGCGGCCCTGGCAACAGCGGGGGAAACTGCTGTAATAAGCCTGGGATCAAGTGGTTTGGGAATGATGTAATTCGGACCAAAAGCAATGGCAGACTCATTGTATGCCATATTCACAATATCTGGTACCGGTGTTTTGGTTAATTCTGCCAGCGCTTTGACAGCTGCAAGTTTCATGGCTTCATTGATACGGGTAGCGCGTACGTCAAGTGCACCCCTGAAAATATAAGGGAAGCCAAGCACATTATTTACCTGGTTAGGATAGTCTGACCGGCCAGTAGCCATGATAATGTCATTGCGAACGGCAGTTGCATCTTCCCATGTAATCTCGGGATCAGGGTTAGCCATGGCAAAGACAATTGGTCTGGGGGCCATTTTGGCTACCATTTCTCTTGTAACTACATTTCCTTTACTCAGCCCGATGAATACATCCGCGTTTTCAAATGCCTCAGACAAGCTTATTTCATTTCTGTCTACCGCAAATCTTTTTTTCCGTTCATCCAGGTCATTTCTTTTATTATGGATCAATCCCTTGGAGTCAAACATCCACACATTTTCCCTTTTGGCTCCAAGTGCCTCATATAGCTCAATACATGCCATCGCGGCAGCACCTGCACCATTAACAAGAATGATGATGTCTCCTATGTTTTTCTGTTGTAATTCCAATGCATTCAAAAGTGCAGCAGCGCTTATAATGGCTGTGCCATGCTGGTCATCATGCATTACAGGAATATTCATTTCCTCCTTAAGACGTTGTTCTATATAAAAACACTCGGGAGCCTTGATGTCTTCCAGGTTGACACCTCCAAATGTTGGCTGGAGGGCTTTGACTATTTCTACAAATTTTTCAGGATCTTTTTCATCGATTTCAATGTCGAAAACATCAATATCTGCAAAAATTTTAAACAATACCCCTTTCCCTTCCATAACGGGTTTACCTGCTTCCGGACCAATATCACCTAAACCCAATACGGCTGTGCCATTGCTGATTACAGCTACGAGATTTCCCTTGGCTGTGTATTTGTAAACGTTCTCAATGTTTTCATGAATTTCCTTGCATGGCTCTGCCACACCCGGAGAATAGGCTAGGGATAGGTCCCGCTGGGTTTTTGCTTCCTTAGTTGGAATAACTTCAATTTTACCCGGCCTGCCTTTTGCATGGTACTCTAATGCCTGTTCCTTCCTGAGTTTTTTTTGCATACTTTATTTTTAACTTATTGCGCCTAAATACGCCATCATGCCTATACCAGTCTCTATTGATCTTTCATCCACATCAAATGTTGGGGTATGGACATTTGACGTAATTCCCAGTTCCTTGTTTCCAGTTCCTAACCTGAAAAAACAACCAGGAATAATTTGTGTGTAGTAACCAAAATCCTCTGCTCCCATGCTGAGCTCCATTTCTTCAACGCTTTTTTGTCCCATAAATGCTTCAGCATGTTCTTTAACCCTCGGAGTTAAAGTGGCATCATTGACCACTGAAGGATAGCCAAGATCAATATGCGCATCAATGGATGCACCACTTGAAATTGCAACACCCTGAGCTATTTCATGTATTCTTTTGTGTGCTTCCTTTCTCCAGTTTTCATCCATAGCCCTGAATGTACCCATTAGCTTGACTTCTGCTGGTATCACATTGGTTGTAAACCCGCCCTGAATGGCACAAATGGAAAGTACTGAGGGAGAAAATGGATTATTGTTTCTGCTTACTACCTGTTGCAATGCCACAACCAACTTTGATGCTGCCAACACGGTATCTGCTGTCAGGTAAGGCTTGGCAGCATGTCCGCCTTTTCCACGTATGGTGAAAAAAAGTTCATCAGCACTGGCCATGACTTTTCCGGGAGCAAAACTAACTTTACCCGTTTCCAGTAAAGGATGAACGTGTAATCCGATAATATGCGTTGGTCTGGGGTTTTCAAGTACGCCTTCCCTGATCAGGATACTGGCACCTCCGGGGTTTCTTTCTTCCCCGGGTTGAAAAATGAGTTTGATTCGTCCATCCCATTTGTCACGGAGCTCATGTAATATTCTTGCTGCTCCCAAAAGGCATGTAGTATGTACATCATGACCACAGGCATGCATTACCCCTGCCACTGTAGAGGCATAAGGGACCTCATTTTCTTCACGGATGGGCAATGCATCCATATCAGCCCTGAGTGCTATTACCCTTTCGGAAGGGCGGCCTTCTAGCATGGCAATAACGCCGGTTTCAGCCAAACGGTGATAGGGGATTCCTAACTTATCCAATTCGCTGCATACAAAGGCTGAAGTATTAAATTCTTTATAGCTTAATTCAGGATTGGCATGCAAGTGATGTCTGATTGACCGGTAGGTTTCAAAATATGAGGATGCCAGATTTTTGATTTCATCAATTAACGTACTCATGGGCGATTGATTGATTCCTGATTAATAACCCGCAATTCTATTTTAGAAGGAA
>JBILSG010000360.1:0-2902 GCA_044372235.1 Chitinophagaceae bacterium | reverse complement strand
GATGTGGTGCCTGCAACCGGAAAGAAGATGGCTGACACAATCAACAGGATCATGGAAATTTTAATCAGCATGAGGATGTTCTGGGTGGTGGAACTCATGCGCAACCCAAGCAGGTTAATCCCGTAAAAAATCACGATAGCTGCCATGGCTATCAAAGCTTTGACGAAGTCTGCCGCAGGCTTGTCAAAAATAACCTGACTGATATATTCGCTGCCTATCAATGCAACACCTGAAAGGGATGCGGCATTGGATATGAGGATGATACAATTCACAGCAAAAGCAATGGAGGGATGGTAACAGGTGGCAAAAATTTTGTAGTACCCTCCGGTAATCGGATAACGGGAACCTATTTCAGCATAAGTCAATGCACCACAAAGCGCTATAAACCCGCCAACAATCCAGCTGATAAAAAATACATTGGGCGTGATGGCAGCACGCGCAGAATCTGATGCCGTTCGGAAAATACCCATACCGATGACCAGTCCGATCACAATCATGGTGAGGTCAAAAAGGTTGAGTTGTTGTTTGGGTTTATTCATGGGGGTAAGTTAGAAAAAAAAGAAACAGGATTAATTCACATGCTGTTGAAAACAATAAATTAAACACACTGAATTTAATCCATCTTTGTGTTGCATTATGGTTGACTCCTGATAACGGAGCCATTAAAAGGGAAGTCCGGTTATTTATCCCATCCCGGCGCTATCCCCGTAGCTGTAAAAACCATCCACCTGCAATAGGGGGACTCTATTCAAAACAAGCCACTGTACAAGCGGGAAGGCTGGATAGAGGGTTGAGCCAGAAGACCTGCCTGATGCAACAATAAATAACCAGGGCTTTCGGGAGAAAAGCCAGGATGTATTCACTGCTGCAGCAGTCAACCATTCTGTTCCATCCGAAGGTTCATAGTAAAACAACACTATGACCAAAAATTTCATGTACACCTTTCTCAGCATGCTCCTTGCATCGGCTACCCATTCCCAGACTGATTCCACCCTGTCTCTGGATGAAGTAGTCATTACAGCCAACAGATTCCCGCAAAAGCAGATCAGCACAGGCAAGGTGATGACAATCATCAACCGCAGTCAAATTGAATCAGCAGGAGTTAACACCCTGGGTGAATTACTCGGAAGACAATCAGGCATCACAGTCATCGGAGCCGCCAATGCACCAGGCACGAACAATGATATCTATGTTAGAGGAGCGGCAACAGGCAATACGCTGATACTTATTGATGGCATGCCGGCTTCCGATGTGTCTACTATCAGAGGAACATTTGACATCAACTTCCTTCCGCTGGGAGAAGTTGAACGCATTGAAGTGGTTAAAAGCGGACAATCAACACTATACGGATCAGATGCTGTTGGTGGGGTAATCAACATCATAACCAGAAAAGATCAGTCAAAAAAAATAACAAGTCATGGCGGTTTTTCAACAGGATCCTTTGGCACCAATCAGGTCGACGCATCCCTGACCACCCGCTCAACAAAAGGCAGTCAACTCAAACTGCAATACAGCAGGATGAACACATCAGGTTTCTCTGCAGCACTGGATACCACCGGCAAGAACGGTTTTGATAAAGATGGTATGAATTCGCAGTTTTTCCTGGCACATTTTCAAACCTCCAACCAAAAAAAACTGGTTTGGATGGCTGGTACGCAGCTGAGCAACTACAAAGCAGAACTTGATAACAGTGGATTCCAGGATGCACGTGATTTTACCGTGACGAATAAGAACCTGCAGGCTAATACCGGATTAAAGCTGCAATTAAAACGCGGTATGCTTCATGCCAACTTCAACATCAATAACAGCAAGCGGGATTACCTCGACGACTCCCTGCACCTGAATGGATTTGCCAAGTTCGTATCCTCTCAATATGCCGGAAATTCATCTTTTGCTGAACTCTATGGCAACTTTGAACTCGGAAAGGGCATGCAACTTTTCGCTGGCGTTGATAACCGCTGGTTTAACACGCGTCAAAATTATTTGTCTGTTAGTGATTTTGGCACATTTGAGACAGCACTGGCAGCAGATTCCGCCCGGGTCAGGGTAAGCAGTGCTATGGTTTCAATGGTTTGGAACAGTAAAAAGGGACTTCAGCTTGAAACTGGTGGCAGATTCAATATCCATAGTCAATATGGCAATAACTTCACCTACACCTTTAACCCTTCCTGGGTCATCAACCGGCAATTTAAAATTGCGTATAACCTGTCATCTGCATTCAAGGCACCTACCCTTTACCAGCTGTATGATGGCTTCTCCGGTCAACGCAACCTTGTTCCAGAAACAGCAGTAACATCAGAGCTTTCTTTGGCATTCACAGGGTCTCCGGTTTTCAATGCAAGAGCAACCGCTTATGCCAGAAAAATCCGCAATGGCATTGATTTTGATTATGTAAACTACAGGTATTTCAACTACAATGCACAAAGTGACCGTGGACTGGAACTTGAAGCTGGCATGCAAAAAGGAAAATGGGATACACGCCTGAATTTTACCCTTATTAAAGGCACCGTTACCACAACCAATTTTGTGTATGACCCTAACAACTATGTTTACACGGCAAAGGGAGACACTACCTACAGCAGCCTGTTCCGCGTACCGGCCACGTCCATCAATTTTTCAAGTAGTTACCGCTTGAATAAACGTATAAGTCTGACACTAAACCAGCGACTTGCAGGCAAACGGTTTGAACCCGTTTTTGGAGGCAGTCCGGTTCTGCTGAAAGCATACCAAACCACAGACCTCTTCGCTCAGCTAAAGATTGGTAAAAAACTCAGGCTTTACGGGTCACTCAAAAACATCTTCAACCATGATTACCAGGAAGTACTGGGTTATGCGGCAAGAGGTAGAAACTACACAATCGGACTGCATTGGTGATGATCATGAAACTCAATCATGACAGGGC
>JBILSG010000359.1:0-2911 GCA_044372235.1 Chitinophagaceae bacterium | reverse complement strand
ACAGCAGCATGGGCGATGGTTCACCCATCACTGTTGCACCTTATCAGACAGATGAAAGTGTAACAACGAAAATCGTCAAGACCTTTGAAAGCCGATGTCTGCATGCCGGACTGGAATTCAGAACACATAGGGATACAGACCTTTTTGCGCTACAGGAGCTGCAGACAGAAACCCGTTTTGCAGACCTGATGATTCTTTCAAGCGAATTATTTTATGACAATATTGGTTCGAAACAGCCTAACGACTACCTTAAAAAAGTATTGCACCAGTCGGAATGCCCCGTTCTTCTTGTTCCGGAATCCTATAAAATGCCCGAAAAGCTGATCCTGGCCTATGACGGCGAAGAAGACTCTGTTTTTGCCATCAAACAGTTCACCTACCTTTTCCCTAAACTGTTCAACTGGGAAACCAAACTGGTGACCCTTGAGGAAGAAGCCGAGACACTGCCGCACCAGGAGCTGATAGAAGAGCTGGCAGCCAAACACTTTTCCAACCTGACATTGGAAGTGGTTACCACTGAAACAAGGACCACCTTTCCATCCTGGATTTCCGAACAGGCAGGATCAATCCTAGTTGCCGGGGCATATGGCCGCAGTGAGCTGTCCAGCCTCTTCAAAAAAAGTTTCCTTTCTGAAGTAATTGAAGAACATAAGATACCCGTTTTCATCGCGCACAAGTAGCGCTTGTCTCTTCTTTTCATTACCTTCGCGCCAAAAACCGCGACTATGCAAAAGGGGCCTGTTTCTCAGTTTATCCAGCACCATTACCGTCATTTCAATGCAGCTGCACTGGTGGATGCTGCTAAAGGGTATGAACAGCACCTGCTTGAAGGTGGTAAGATGATGGTAACCCTGGCAGGTGCCATGAGTACGGCAGAGCTTGGCGTCTCTCTCGCAGAAATGATTCGTCAGGGTAAAATCGACATCATCTCCTGCACCGGTGCCAACCTGGAAGAAGACATCATGAACCTGGTTGCCCATTCACATTACAAACGCGTTCCCAATTACCGGGATCTCACCCCTCAGCAGGAGTGGGAACTTTTGGAACAGGGACTGAACAGGGTCACCGACACCTGCATTCCGGAAGAAGAGGCATTCAGAAGAATTCAGCACCATATTGTAAAATTGTGGAAAGATGCCGATGCAAAAGGCGAGCGCTACTTCCCGCATGAATTCATGTACGAGCTGTTGAAAAGTGAGGTCATGAAGGCAGATTATGAAATCGACACCAAAGACAGCTGGATGATTGCAGCAATGGAACGCAACCTGCCCATCATTGTAGGTGGCTGGGAAGACAGCACCATGGGCAATATCTTTGCCTCCTATATTATCAAAGGTGAAATGAAAGCCACCACCATGAAAAGCGGTATCGAATACATGGTATGGCTGTCTGACTGGTACCGCCATAACAGCGGTGGCAAAGGCGTAGGCTTCTTCCAAATCGGTGGCGGCATTGCCGGTGATTTCCCGATTTGTGTGGTTCCGATGATGTACCAAGACCTCGAATGGCATGATGTGCCTTTCTGGAGCTATTTCTGCCAGATCAGCGACTCCACCACCTCATACGGATCCTATTCCGGTGCTGTTCCGAATGAGAAAATCACCTGGGGTAAACTCGATATACACACACCAAAATACATTGTAGAAAGCGATGCCACCATCGTTGCGCCATTGATCTTCGCCTACATCCTGGGTTGGTAATGGAAACGGTAACAGACAGGATAACTCCACAGTTTTTCTGCGACCGCATCCAACAAAACGGTTGGGAGGAAATCATCCTTTGGGATGAAGCAAGCGGATGCAAGGCAACCATCATTCCAGCTGCTGGTGCTATCCTCAATAAACTGGAAATACCACACAGGGGCAATACGGTTAATGTGATTGAGGGATTTGCGAATGCTTCTGATTACGCTGCTAACCTCACCAATGGTTTTAAAAGTGCGAAACTGTCGCCTTTTGTATGCCGGCTCAACCATTCCACCTACAGCTGGGAAGGAGAAACCTATAAGGCTGAGAAGTTCCTGTTGAACGGACATGCCATCCATGGTCTGCTCTATGATGCCCAACATGAAGTGGAATTTGTGGAAGCTTCAGGTTTCAAAGCGGAATGCAAACTTTTCTACAGGTACAACGGCAATAACCCCGGTTATCCTTTCCCATTTGATATGAATGTCCGATACCGGCTGGAAGAGGGATGCAGGCTCACCATCATTACCACAGTGCATAACAGGAGCGGAAGGAATATTCCGATGTCTGATGGCTGGCATCCCTATTTCAAACTGGGGGAAACAATCGATACTGCAACACTTCAGATTTACGCCAACAAACAGGTGGAGTTTGATGCGGCACTGTTGCCAACAGGCAAACTGGTAGGCGACAAATCCTGGCGGAAAGCCAAGCCATTGCATGGCGTTGCACTCGACAACTGCTTTGTGCTCGATCAGGATGAACCCATGCCACAATGTATTTTAAGCGATGCCACAATGGGACTATCCATTTCCTTCTATGCTATGGAGAACTACCCCTATCTGCAAGTATACACGCCAGACCACCGCAGAAGCATCGCTATCGAGAACCTCAGCTCACCCCCAGATAGCTTCAATAATAAAATGGGACTCATCACCCTCGGCCCGGAAGACGCTGCAACTTTCCACTTGCAATACAAGCTTGCCGGAATATAATTTTGTCCCCAACCTACGGCTGGTTTACCTACCGAAGGTAGGCAAGCTCGTCACTCCTACCTTGTGCCTCGTGCCTTGTGCCTCATCCCACCTCATACACCTCATCCCACCTGGTGGTGAACCGCTTGCTGCGCATCTCCTGACGCATCTTCCAGTTACGGGTGAGTCCGGATGCAGCAAACTTGACCATATCATCCCGCATACTGAAGTTGATATTGTCCATCGCATCCA
>JBILSG010000061.1:0-9690 GCA_044372235.1 Chitinophagaceae bacterium | reverse complement strand
TAAAAGCTGCGTATTGTTAGAACCTGCACACACTTCTTTGGCTCCGGCAATAGAACCTGCCACTGAAAGCACATCAACCCGTGCGTTAACAGGTGTTCGTGAAGGAGATAAACACCCCGTCTGGAGGTTTCTTGATTGTGCAAAGTAAATTGTGGAAACTGAAATATTGGGTGTATTAAACTGATTGGTTCCATTACCACCTGTGAGCACGCTACCACCTGAAGCAGCAGCATACCAATCTGTAATGGAGCCTGGAGCTGGAATGGCATTCAACTGAACCGTTCCAGTAAGACACCTGGCAGTATCTATGGCTTGCGGAGCTGCAGGAATAGCATTGATGGTAGCCACAACTGGTATCCTGTCAGATACACAGCCTGTCGTCAGATCTCGGGAAACAGCATATACTGTAGTACTCGACTGAACATTGGTTAAGGTATGACTCAGAGAATCAGACTTTAATAAGTCTCCACCAACAGCAGCGCTATACCAATCTGCAGTATGGTTTGCAGGAACATTAACCTTTAACGTAAGACTACCAGGACCACAACTCAAAACACCAATTGAATCTGCAACAGCAGGAATAGCATTGATAGTAGCCACAACAGGTATCCGGTCCGATACACAGCCCGTAGTCAGATCACGTGAAACCGCAAAAACGGTAATGCTCGACTGAACATTGGTTAAGGTATGACTCAGAGAATCAGATTTTAACAAGTCACCACCAATAGCAGCACTGTACCAATCTGCGGTATGGTTTGCCGGAACATTAACCTTTAGCGTAAGACTGCCAGGACCACAACTCAAAACACCAATTGAATCAGGAACAGCAGGTGGATTAGGACAATTTGCCTGGGCATTTAAAAAATGACTGGAAAAAAGGGTAACTATGAAGAAAAGAAAAAATCTCATGATGTTCAAATAGTCTGTTTTGTTTAATACCAGGGTACAAATCGTTTGTAATCACTGTTTTCTTTGAAACTATAAATCAGAGATACTTCAAAACTTCTGTTCTGGGTTTTTGCCATTGACAATCCAGAAGTCACCACATCGTAACTCAAGCCCAGTTGCATATTGTTATAGGTTAAACCAAAGTAGGGTATTATGGATTCCTGGTTTCTGTACCACCCACCCACATACACTGCAACATTGTTAATTACACTATTGAGGTATTGCCCAAATGCCATTCCCATTGTGAATTCTCGCGAACCGCCCTGCATCATATAAATTGCTGAACCCATTAAAACACCAGACTCACCAATGTACCTAGTTGCACCCGCATGCATGGTCAGACGCATGGGAATATCATTTGCTTCAATATTGAAAAAACTTTCTTTGGGTGTAGTTAGATGGTAAATGGATGTACCAACATAGAAAGAACCGTTTTCTCCCGAGTTATTGAACATCAAACCAGTGTTCCAGTCAAAATAGCCAATATTGTTATTAACAATTATTTCATTGGATGGCATAGACAGGTCAAATCCAAATGAGCTGAACTGATTGGCAAAAGATATATTAACAGGATCAATTCTCTTATTGGCGTAGGTCGACTGAAATCCTATTGAAAACTTTTTTGACCTTTCCTCATCCAACCAGAGGTGATAAGCTAAAGAAGTGCTGATATAATTACTCTTGAACTTGCCTCCCAATGCCTTGTCGTATAAACCCATTACGCCAACAGCAAGTTTGTTGCCCTCCCCCATTCTTTTGGCAAGTATTTCAGTATCATATGAAATTGTGCCTGTTATAAAAGGATCACCAACACCCTGCCACTGATTTCTGAAGTTTGAGGAAAGCCGGGCTGTGCCATCAAAATTGCCGGTATTGGCAGGGTTTAGAGTAAGGGGAGAACTGAAATATTGTGAGAAATGGGGATCCTGCGCCTTTGATAAAAAAGGTGCAGCTAAAAATAAAAATACTATGACAGGAGTTTTCAATCCAAAAAGTTATTAGGGCCAATAAGGTATTAGACTAACTTGGCTCTCAAGCGATTTGGATTTTGATGTGGGGTTAAAAAAGGAATTTGGATAGAATTACCGATTAGGATATACCGGCATAAAGGGTTGGCAAAATAAAGATTTTTTTAAACTTAATTGATGTTTTTAAAAAAATAAGTGCATAATCGTTATTATTGAGATAGAAATCAATGATTTATGAAACTCAGATTATTCCATCTTCTTTTAGCATTCATTTCAACTGTAACTGCCCAGGAAAAAATATATACTACTGAACACGCTCACTCTCATAATGATTACGAACAAAAACAACCTTTTCAGCTGGCCTATCAGGAAAGGTTCGGTTCAATGGAAGCAGATATTCATCTGGTAAACGGTAAATTATACGTTTCTCATGATGCAAAGGATATTCAGGAAACAAAAACAATCCAGCACTTGTATTTGGATCCGATAGCTGCCCAAATTGGTAACATAAAAAAACTTCAATTGCTGATAGATATCAAAACTGATGCCATATCCACGCTGGATGAATTAATCAGACAATTGTACAAGTATCCCACAATTATCAATTCAAAAAAAGTCAGACTGGTCATTTCCGGTAACAGACCTCCTGCTGAATCATGGATAAACTATCCGGAATTTATTTTTTTTGATGGCCGGCTGGGTATCTCATATTCCAGCGAACAGCTCAAAAAAATTGGATTAATAAGCGAGAGTTACCTCAAGTTTATCAGTGATAAAAAATACTGGCCATTACAACCTGCAGATAAAGAAAAAGTCAAACAGGCCATTAAAAGTGGTCATGACCTTGGGAAACCTGTGAGATTATGGGCACATCCGGATTTTCCGGAGGCATGGGAAGAGATGATATCTTTAGAATTGGATTATCTCAACACAGATAAAATCAATGAACTTGCTGATTTCCTCACTGAACGGAATAAAAACGTGAGACTTCTTCCTTACAACAGAATTATAAGTTCTGCAGGAGAAGTAATCCGCTATGGCAAACCTGAATTGGAAAATCATGCACTTGACGTTACCCAAATTGCAACCACCGAATTGATTGCAGTAATGGAACGGTATGGCATTTTCATTATTGATCCATCATCCCAAAAAATTATTGATAACCTGAGATTCACAGAAATACCCAAATACGCAAAATTTCTGAGTACCTATTCCGGAATCAAATCCTTTATCCATCTAAACAAAACATACATTGTCTGGAGTGCGGCAGAAAAAGATGGGGAAAAATCAGCCCTGATGGTTGCAGAATGGAAAAATGGATTAACAGACCTGCATGAAATAACCATACCTGCCGTTGCACCTGCGCCAAATGCAATTCCCAATGATATCGTTATATCTCAACTTAACGGTAAAACATCGTTATACGTAACATTAAACGGAAACAATGCATTGTTGAAACTTGACTGGAACTCAAAAAAGATTGAGTGGACAAAGAAAACAGGCGTTGCACCCTATGGTGTTTGTCTTGCAAATGGTAAGATTTTTGTAACAAACTGGGCAGGTGAACAAGCTACAGACAGCACCAGGGAAAGAGCCGGAGTGCCCTGGGGACTTGCTTATACCAATCCAAAAACCGGGGCAACTTCTACTGGATCCGTTTCTGTATTCAATGAAAGTGACGGCAGTTATATCCGCGATATCGGGGTTGGTTTGCACCCCAATGCCATTATCAGTTCGAAAAATGGGAATTTCGTTTATGTAGCTAATGGTTCAAGTGATGAAATCTCTGTTATCGATACCCGATCATTAAAGGTGACTGAAAATATACCAGTAGGCCTGTTTGGTGGAAAAGACAAATTACAGGGTAGTACCCCCAATGGCTTGGCCCTCAATAAAAATAATGATGCCCTATATGTTGCCAATGGACTGGATAATGCCGTAGCATGGATTACCCTTGGCAGAAATTCGGGAGGTGGCATAAAAGGAATATCACGTGTAAAAGGACTAATACCTACAGAAGCATATCCAGCCGGGTTAGTTGAATGGAATCAAAAACTGATAGTAGCCAACCTGGAATCTGAAGGTGCAAATGTTATTGACAAAAAAAAGAATGCCCGATCCATCCACAATGAACTTGCCTCGGTAAGTATCATTGATATTCCTGATACTGAAAAACTACAAGAGTTTACAACAAAAGTGGCACAATATAATCTGATTAGCAGAGTAGATCTTCTGGCACTTCAACCCCGAAAAGATATTAAAGCCGTTCCTGTTCCTGAAAGATTGGGCGAGCCATCCGTATTTAAACATGTTGTATATATTATCAAAGAAAATAAAACCTATGACCAGGTATTGGGTGATTTAGAATTTGGTAATGGTGACAGCTCATTGTGTGTCTTCGGAGAGCGGATAACACCTAACACACATGCCCTTGCCAGACAATTCGGCGCGATGGATAACTACCATGCTTCAGGCAAATCTTCAGCAGAAGGACATCAGTGGACGGATGCCGGGATGGTATCAGATTATGTAGAGAAAAATGTAAGGGCCTGGTTCAGGAGTTATCCCCACCGGCAGGCTGATGCCATGGTTTACAATAAAAGTGGATTCATATGGAATCATGCGTTGGATCATGGCAAAACTGTTCGGGTTTTCGGGGAGGCTTGTGAAACAGTTTACGACAATAAATTAAAATGGCTTGATCTGTATAATCGATACTTAAATGGTCAGGCTCCAGACTGGCACAATGAAAGTACCATTGCAAGATTAAGACCTATCATTTCTCCTGATTTTCCAGACTGTGACAACATGGTTTTCAGCGACCAGCAACGGGCAGATTTGTTTATCAAAGAATGGAAACAATTTGAAAAAAACAACAATTTACCAAACCTGATGGTCCTTTCATTACCTAATGATCATACTGCAGGAACATCCCCAGAATTTCCAACTCCTGATGCCATGGTTGCGGACAATGATCTTGCGGTAGGAAGGATTGTTGATATGATTTCAAAAAGCAAGTATTGGGATTCGACGGTCATTTTTATCACACAAGATGATTCACAAAGTGGATGGGACCATGTTTCTGCATACAGAACTGTTGGATTGGTTGTTAGTCCGTACAGCTCCGGCAAACTAATCCGTTCTCATTTTAATCAGGTTTCAATGCTCCGTACAATTGAACAAATACTTGGCATCCCCCCAATGAATGTGATGGATGCAACATCAAGACTGATGACCGACTGTTTCCAGGAGACTATGAATAAAAAGCAATTCAACTTTTTAAAGAACAACATCCCACTTAATAAAATGAATAAGCCACTCAATACGTTATCAGGAAAAGCAAAAAAATTTGCAGAAATCTCTCAACATGAAATTTTCAGAGAGGTTGACGGTGGAGAGGATGACAAAATGAACAAGGTTATCTGGTATTATACAAAAGGAGAATTGCCCTATCCTACCAAACAATGATTTTAGCAACCCTCAATAACAATATTATTGTCTTAGTTTAACTATAATTCCGTGAACTTATTATAGAAAATATCTTTAATTGTCTGAATATCCATTGGTTTGCTTAAAAAGCCTTTTACCATGGGAAATTGCTTAGAACGGATGATTTCCTTTTGATCGAGTGAGGAAGAAAGCATGAAAACACGGATAAATTTTAAAGGTTCTTTGGGGAGATTAATCAACTCCTCCAGGAATTGAAAACCATCCATTTCCGGCATTCTGATATCCAGAAAAATAAAGTCAGGCAGATTTCCTTCATTGGCAATATGCATTTTAATTTCCTCCAAAGCTGTTCTTGCAGAAATAAAAACCCTAACCTCCCCCTGCCAGCCCGATCTACTGATTATTTTGGAGCTTATTAAATTAAATATGGATTCATCATCTATCAGATAACAATATTGCATAGTAATCAATTTAAAAAAATTACCGGCAGTGAAATTTTTGCCGTTGTACCTTTCCCAACTTCAGAATCAAGTTTTATATTACCATTCAATTTTATCATTATTTCCTTCGAAATATAAAGACCAAGTCCTGTTCCAGTCGTTTTTTCCGACGCCCGGAAAAACATTTCAAAAACTTTTTCTAGATTACAGGGCTCAATGCCAATTCCATTGTCTGAAATTTCAACAAGCAAATCAAGCCCTTGTCTTAGAACATTAACCTTAACATATGAATGGGGCTTTGATTCATCTGCATATTTCACTGCATTCCCTATCAAATTCTTGATGACTGTATTTAATCTGTTCCTGTCTGATTCAAACTTAATCCCTTCATGGATAATTAATTCAAGCTTAACAGGGTGATTTGAATAAAATCGAACATCTTCAAATGCATTCCTTATTATTGTTTCAAGCTCAACCAACTCCGGACGAACCTGCAATCTGGCATTTCTGGAGTAATCCAGTATTTCAATAATCGTATTGTCCATTCTGTCAATAGAAGCCACTATCAGCTTAAAAAAATCTTCATTCTCATTTATGTCACCCTGATACAAATCAATGAGATTTACTAAACCCTTTACTGCCAGAAGAGGTGTTCGCAAATCATGTGACACGCTGTATACAAAATTATCCAGCTCTCCATTTATTTTTGAAAGTTCATCATTCTTGGAAATCAATGAATTTCTAACAATCTGTCTTTTTTCTTCTACACTGATTGCTGAACCGATAATCCCGATGATTTGCAAGTCTTCCTGTGTAACCTTTACTTTGCTTGAAAAGAAAAATCCCAGCATACCAGTAAGTTGTCCATCGTTTCTGATCAAATGAGATATTGCAAGTGACTCGTTATTTTCATCCCTTTTATTGATTAAATAACGGGAATACCTGTGATTATTGGAAACAATTGTTTCCTGTTCAGAAAAGGATAATGATCTGTAATAAAGATCGAGATCGCCATCTTCAGTAAATGTGTTACCATCAATATTTTCTGATCTGAAAAAGACTACAGGTTCATCCCTCCCTGTATGCTTGTAAAATACAAGATCCGCCGCGAGCATATCAAATGCCAACGCTGTAATGTTACTTATATTTTGAAGAGGAACAGATCCAAAACCAAGGAAGGTGTTGGCCAAAGCTGTTAACCTGCTCTCAGATTTTTCAATTCTGAAAGTTTTTTGGTGGCTGCTGAAATGGGAGACGACTTGCTTAGAAAACAGTTCGAAAGCATTAACCCGCGGGGGTTCAATAGCTCTGTAATTTAGAGCACCTTTTTCCAATATACCCCCAGCAACATAAATTCCAGCATTATCTTCACTGTTAACAGCATGTGCAACAATAAATTGATTAAAGGGAATCAGGGTATGCATTTCCGGCCAGTCACCTTTATTCAATTGAATAACTTTTCTTTCAGGCTGTGTTTCAAATCTTTCTTCAAAAGCTGCCACAAAACATTGATGCGCAAGTTGAGGTATATTTATGCCTTCTGATACAAATAACATGGTTTCATCCTGACCTTTTTGATATTGAATCGCAATACCAAATTCAAATTCAAAAATATCGAGGACGGACTCTGCTACAAGCTGAAAAAATGCATTAGACTCGTTAACTCGAAAAGCGCGCTCATTAAAGGCATTCATTTGCTTATGAATCACAACTTCAGCATCGAGCCTGTCACGAATATTAATCAGTTGTTGTTCTACTGAAGCGAATTTACCAACACGCATTTGTAATTCCCTTGCGTATTCCAGCAATTGTTCCTTTGTCAGTTCACTCAGTTCCTTATGTGCATATTTATTCAACGCAATAATTATTTCCTGTAAATGGCATACAAAGCAGTAGTGTAGTTATGATAAGTGTTTTCGCCGCCTAAACGCGCAAATTCACCAAAACCATACATTCCAAGCCAAGGCGGACACTGTCCTGAATTGTAAAATGGGAACTGCATACTGTTAACCAGTTCTTCCTTTAAAATCCGATTGAAAAGAAAGCGCCCCCTGGCCAAACAATCTGCATGAAAAACAGCTACCGGTTTTTTATCTCCCGCACGGGAATTCATACGCGCAACCATCCGAGACAATTCTGAAAATATCCTGTCTTCATCTCTTTGTGTTAACCAGAGTCTTGTTCCTTCTTTAACATCAGTGGCATAATACATGGTATCACCGTCATGACTGGTTACAACACGAAGTATATGATTGTTACCGTATTCAAAAGCCAGATGCTGAGGAAGTTCTTCTGCAAGAGCTCCTATAGGAATTGTTTCTCCGCAGGTATCAGTAGGCAATAGTCCTAAGCGGGAAGTGTATTCCACCCAAGCAGGCTTCCCATTCAGTTCTTCAATCTTATTGCCATCAGACTTTGTAACAATCAAAGGTTCTCCAAATGCCACAAAACCATGCGTGGCAGCTGTTTCAACATAAAGTTCAGGATCTGAAAATCCTATCATATAAGCTCCGTGTTCAAAAACCTGACCATCAACTGCCTGATAACTCACAACTCCCTTCATATTATCGGAAGACGTTGCCCCAAAAATGGTAATTTTTGATCCAAAAACGGTTTGAATTGCCTGAATACAGGCATCATTGTTCATATCGATTCCTGATGCCATGAAATAAATCATATTTACACCCGGTGTTGATGCTTTAAGCTCTTCAGCCATTTGATAAACCTTTTCATACGCATTGTTGCCAAATACCTCATTGGCATAACTGATGCCAAAATCCCTCCCCTCAACTGCCATCAATGCCATATCTTTCATCGATTCACTAACGCCTTCCCTACCCACAACACCACAACAGGATGCAGCAAGTACGCTGGCACCAGGAGCAAGCTTTGCAGCTTCATCTATCAATTCTTCAAAGGAATGACCTATTGATGCATGAAAAATCAATAGGTCACAGGAAGAAAAATGATCTCCCAAAGCAATTTCCATGCATTCTGCCACACCACGCCTGGTGTTGACCATCCGAGTACTGCCAGAGTAAAAATGTAACATAGGTATGGATATTTAGATTTGAGGTAATGTAAACATAAAACGACCGGTATACAAGCAGATAAGTTATTAAAACTCAATTTTTACTTGAACAAAGAAAACAATTAAGTTAAACGGCACACCTGATTTTCATCAGTTATACCCATGAGCAGACTCATCTGCTATTAATCATGAAAACCATTGACAATCGTCATTTCCTAAAAAGTATTCATGGTGAATATTGCGCTCAGGTAAACCAAAAATTCAATAACATGAAAAGAATAATTCTATTGCTGTCCATCAGCGCTTTATCTCTTCCACAACTAATCGAAGCACAAGAGAGGGACTCAGTTATTACATTACCAGAGATCAAAGTCACATCATTGGCTAGCGTTAATGCTGATGTGTCCAATGCATTCAGAAGATCATTCCCAGATGCACAGAATCTTAAATGGTACCAGTACGACAGGGATTATATCGCTAAATTCATTTTGAAAGACATGGACCATAACACGCTATTCAGAAAAAGTGGTATGATCGTATACGACATTAGTTATGGTTATGAAAAACATGTACCGGAGTCTGTAAGATCGGTTGTAAACAGAGCATATGATAACTACAAAATCATCAGGGGTATTCACATAACTGCACAAGGAAGGGATATCTGGATGGTAAAATTGGAAGGCATGAAAAAATACCTGACTGTTCGGGTTGAAGAGGGAGAATTGGATGAAGTAGAATCATTTTATAAAGCAGAGACGCTTGATGAATAATTTCAGTCATCCAGTATATTATAGTTGATGGAAAACAACCTAACTTTCAAGTTCAATTCCATCAACAATTATGCAAGAACTGA
>JBILSG010000358.1:0-2937 GCA_044372235.1 Chitinophagaceae bacterium | reverse complement strand
TACGTGTTTCCGTCCACACTATACGTATATCCGGCACCCACAGGAGAGGTTATGGTGATGCTTCCGGTTTGAGACGGACAAGCAGGTTGTGTAACGGCAACAACAGGTGCAGCAGGAACCAGCGGATTCTGTTCAATTACAGCAGTTGTAATACCACTGATACATCCACCCATTTCCTTTACGGAAACGGTATATGTACCCGGTAATAAGTTCGTGAATACCCCAGTCGAATCACTAAAGTCAACACCATTAATACTGAAACGGTAACCCGCATTTCGGGGAGAACTAACCGTTATTTTCCCAGCACCATTGCTACAGGTAGGCTGAACAACAGACAAGGATGGGGTTGCAGGAGTTAATGGTTGCGCATTCAGAACCGCTTGAGTAGAGGCGCTCACACAGCCGTTTGGTGACTTGATATAAACATTGTATGTGCCGGCAGATAATCCACTGAATACGCCTGATGCGTTTGCAAATGAAATACCATCAACGCTGTACAGAAAACCTGCCAGCAATGGAGCTGTTATGGTTATCGATCCTGACGCAGTTGAACATGTAGGCTGAACCAGACTAAGTTGAGGGGCAACCGGTGACGGTAAAACACTAACAGCAGCAACCAAAGGGTTAGGGTCTGGAGGTATATTATCACCACCAACTGTTACGTAAAAAACCTGATTGGTTTCCAGTTTGGAAGTGGCAAAATTTGCTCCTGTAAACAACAGTTGAGACAGTCCCTGATCAGCATACCACCTGAATACGGGATTGACAACATTTACGGCACTGGCAGTTAGTGCTGCGGCAGACTGAGCGCAAATGACAGATGAGGTTACTGTAAAATCGTATACTTCTATTTTAACCTTTGCTGTATCATTAAGCGGTTGCGGATCCTTATTTTTTTTATCGGCAATGAAAGCAATGTTTGTATAGTTTGTTGCTGAGTTTGAAAGGTTTACCAAAGCTACAAGCTGAAGGGAGGTAGAGTCACCCGCGCGAAGATCCTCAACTTCCCATTCACCTGTAACCGGGTTATAGTCTTGCGGATTAGAAGAAGAAATGAAACTAAACCCTGAAGGAAGCAGGTCTGAAACAGTTACATCATCAGTTTTGGATAGACCCGTATTTTTCAGTTTTATGGTAAAAATAATCCTGCTGCCAACCCTTGCTGCTATCCTGTCTGCCTGCTTGGTAAGTACCAGGTCAACAGCACCACCTCCACCATTCCCATTACGGTCATCTTGGGCATAAAGGGGTTGCAGGAATCCTGTTATGATTACACAAAAAGTAAAAACCATCAACCTGAAAGGATGATTAGATTTCAGCATACGCCGGATTAAAATTTAAAATTGGTGAGGATTGGCAAAGGCTTCGCGGGAAACGGGTTTCCACAAAAAAAAGCCGGTTTTTCACAAAACAACAGAAGTGAGACTGTAAAACTGCGTAAAAAAGTCCAATTATGGTAGTTTTCGTAGCTTATTTATCAAAATAATATCGGCAGCAAGGAAAGAAAATAATCATAAAAAAAAGTGCCATACATCTTTCCATTTCGAAAAATTGCATGGCACTGATAATCAATATCTTAAATATACGAAATTTTCAGCAAATCTTAATCACGGCGACCGTACAGATTACCCAGTAAGCGGAGGATTTCCACATACAGCCAAACAAGGGTTACAAGCAATCCGAAGGCACAATACCATTCCATGTGTTTGGGAGCACCCATGGCAGAACCCTGTTCTATCCTGTCGAAGTCAAGCAGTAAACTCAAAGCTGCAATGGCAGTAATTGCGATGGATATACCGATGCTCAGCAAGCTCCCCTGTTGCAGTCCGGAAATATTGACACCAAAAAGGGAAAGAACGAAAGTGATGAGGTAAAAGAGGGCTATACCACCTATAGCTGCAAACATGATGGAGCGGAAGCGTTCAGTAACGCGGATGATGCGAAAAGTAAAAAGTAGGTACATGGCAATAGCAGTTCCGAAAGTGAGGACTACCGCCTGCATGACAATGCCCGGTGCCACTTTGGCAAAAGCATCATTGTAGATGGCAGAGATACCACCCACTACAAGACCTTCGAGCAACGCATAAGCCGGAGCCAGGTATTGCGCAAGGGTAGGTTTGAACATGAGCACTAGGGCAAGAACCAGTCCGCCTATAGCTCCACCCATGATATAGCCAGACACATTGTTACCAACGCTGGCTTCGTTCCAAACGTAGAAAGCAGTTGCCATCACCATGATGAAGAGAAATCCGAATTTATTGAGGGTTCCGCGGAATGTCATCACTCCTGAACCGGGCACAGCAGCCGACCTGTTGAAGGATTTTTCAGAAAGTGTGGGATTACTTGAATTGAAAAGCGCCATAAAGGGTAATTTTGTAATCTAATTTAATTAATTTCATTGACACGGCAACATTTTGCTCAGTCATGACTCAAATAAACAAAAACCATGCCACAGCGTAAAGAAGAACTGCTCAGTGATATTGTTATCAAGTTTGCAGGTGATTCAGGAGACGGAATGCAGTTGACAGGAAGTCAGTTTACCAATAATACAGCTCTCCTTGGAATCGATTTAGCCACTTTCCCAGATTTCCCTGCAGAGATTCGTGCACCGCAGGGTACACTTCCGGGTGTGAGCGGTTACCAGCTCCGTTTCTCCAGTGATGCCATATATACCCCCGGTGATTTATGTGATGTGCTTGTAGCCATGAACGCAGCCGCACTGAAATCGAACCTCAAAGCCATCAAGAAAGGAGGCAGGATTATCGCGAATGTGGATGGATTTGATGCCAAAAACCTGAGGCTTGCCAATTATGCTGACGGTGTTAATCCCCTCGAAGACAATTCCCTCGAAGGATTCGAGCTGATTAAAATGGATGTGACCAAGATGACCCGAGAGGCACTGAAGGAGATCACGATGGGGACAAAGGAAAAGGACCG
>JBILSG010000357.1:0-2941 GCA_044372235.1 Chitinophagaceae bacterium | reverse complement strand
GTTCGTTTACTTGAAGGGGGTAAAAAAATAACAGGCTTCGAGGTGTCATATTATGACGAAGGGTTGGATGAAATGATATCAGCTGAGTTTCAGAAAGCCTCAAAAATCATCAGTAATTTTCAATCCAGGAAAAAAAATGAAAGCACTGGTGATGTTTTTTTACTCTGGAGGTTAAAGACGCTGATCTATTCAGAAAGGTATGATGTCTTGGGTGAATTAAAAGGTGCAAAGGATTTTGAAATCAAAAAGAAAACTTCGGCAGGTCCGGTTGAATAAATAGTGGATTATGGCAAAAGCAAAGTTTGTTATTGATCATGATAATGAAAGTGGTGTTTCTGGTCAGTATAAGAACTGGTTTCTGGAGTATGCATCATATGTGATACTTGAGCGGGCTGTTCCCGCGGTTGCTGATGGCTTAAAGCCTGTACAGCGCAGGATTTTACATTCCATGAAAGAGATGGATGATGGCAGGCTAAACAAGGCTGCAAATATTATTGGACAAACCATGCAGTATCATCCGCATGGTGATGCCAGTATACAGGATGCGCTGGTCAACCTGGGACAAAAGGATTTGCTGGTAGACACACAAGGTAACTGGGGTGATGTAAGAACCGGTGATGATGCTGCTGCTGCCCGTTATATTGAAGCCCGTTTGAGTAAGTTTGCCCTGGATGTCGCTTTCAATGGAAAGACAACGCAATGGCAGCTTAGTTATGATGGCCGCAAAAAAGAGCCTGTAAATCTTCCGATGAAGTTTCCGCTATTGCTGGCTCAGGGAGCGGAAGGTATCGCAGTTGGATTATCTACTAAAATACTGCCGCATAACTTTACAGAGCTTATTGATGCTTCAATAAAATACCTGCGTGGGAAAAATTTTGAATTGTTGCCAGATTTCCAGACTGGTGGTATGATCGATGCATCAAATTACAATGATGGCAAACGGGGGGGAAGGATCAGGTGCCGGGCACATATACAGGAACTTGACAAAAAATCACTGGTTATCAGGGATGTGCCTTATGGGGTTACTACTACGCAGTTGATGGAGTCTATTGTGAAGGCAAACGATCAGGGAAAAATCAAGATTAAAAAAGTTACAGATAACACAGCGGCTGAAGTTGAAATCCTGGTTGAATTGGCTGCAGGCATATCTTCAGATATTACCATAGACGCTTTATATGCGTTTACCGATTGTGAAGTAAGCATTGCTCCCAATGCCTGCGTAATCGTAGATCAAAAACCGATATTTCTTTCTGTAAGTGAATTGCTGCGCATATCCGCTGATTATACCAAAGAGTTACTCAGGCAGGAATTGCAGATCAGGCTTGGTGAGCTTCATGAAAAATGGCATTTTACTTCTTTGGAGAGAATCTTTTTTGAAGAAAAAATATACAAAGAGCTTGAGAAAAAGCATGAAGATTGGGAAAAAGTTTTGGAGGCAATTGAAAAAGGTTTCAATCCGTTTAAAAAATTATTCAGAAGACCAGTTACCCGCGAAGATGTTATCAAGCTTACCGAAAAGCCTGTAAGGCGGATATACAAGCTTGACATAGATGAGCTTAACATGCAGATAAAAGGAATTGAGGATGAAATTCTGCAGGTATCCGGTCACCTGGAGCACCTGACAGATTACGCCGTTTCCTATTACGAAAATCTTTTGGTCAAATACGGAAAGGGTAGGGAACGCAAGACTGAAATCAAGCCATTTGATGTCATTCAGGCCAGGGCTGTTGCCATTGCTAATGTGCGTCTGTATATGAACAGAACTGAAGGTTTTATTGGAACTAGTCTGAAAAAGGATGAATTTATAGCAGAGTGTTCTGATCTGGATGATGTAATTGTATTCACACGCAGGGGTATCATGAAAGTGGTTAAGGTGGGCGACAAGGTATATATCGGAAAAGATATTATCTATGCTGCCATTTTTATCAAGTCTGATGAGAGAACCACCTATAATCTTATCTATACTGATGCGGCATCAGGCATTGCATTTGCCAAGCGTTTTAATGTTACCGGTATTACGAGAGATAAAGAATATGACCTGACAAAAGGCACTGATAAATCCAAAATAAATTACTTTTCTGCCAATCCAAATGGAGAAGCAGAATCTGTGAATGTACTACTCAGTCCCAACAGCAGTGCACGTATCAAACAGCTTGAATTTTATTTTGAGACGCTGGACATCAAAGGCCGTTCTTCCATCGGTAATCAGGTAACAAAGTATCCTATTAAAAGTGTTAAGCTGAAGGAAGCTGGCAGGTCAACACTGGGAGGTAGGGATATCTGGTTTGACAATACCTTTGGCAGGTTAAATACTGAACAGAAAGGCGTTTATCTAGGTAGTTTTCTTTCAGAGGATAACATCCTGGTAGTTTTCAGGCAGGGTTATTATGAGATCTGCAGCACAGAAACTACCCAGCGTTTTGATACGGATCAATTACTACACATTGAAAAATTTGATCCCAAAAAAATTATAACTGCAATTTACCTGGATAACGAAAAGTTACAGTTTAACGCCAAGAGGTTCAAAATTGAGACTACAACCGTTAATAATAAATTCCAGTTTATCAGGGAACACGATGGCAATCATGTTGTGATAGTAACTACTGATCCAGATCCGGTTGCTATTATCAAATCAGGTAAAGGTGCACTGGTCAAGGAAACACGGATCAAGGTAGCTGATCTTGTGGAAGTAATGGGTTGGAGGGCAATTGGAAGTAAGTTTACAGACTTCAATAAATCCACCAATATTTCATGGAACAGCGATGAGCCTCCTGCCACCCAGGCTGCTTTGTTTTGAGTTTGAGTTTGAACCTTTGGTAATAATTCCTTCATATACAGGGAAACCGTATATTTGTAATTCAACATTCGTTAATTTTTCATGCCGAAAAATCGTGAAGAAGACTTAAATGCCCATTTGTCCGGTGCAATGTCTGAACAGGAA
>JBILSG010000356.1:0-2945 GCA_044372235.1 Chitinophagaceae bacterium | reverse complement strand
TCGGGAAAACCCTGACCAAGGTTAATCGCTCCAAACTCTGAAGCCAGCGCACTCATGACGGTGAAAATACTGGTTTCGGTTTGTGGAAGCCTTGATTTAATGGAGGGAGATTGATTGCTCATGACAGTATCAAAGATACTTATCCCCTTTATTTCTTTTGACTTCCGCCACGTATTGTTTTATTTCCTGCTCTTTGTCTCGTTTGCAGATCAGCAACACATCATCCGTATCCACGATGATATAGTCGTTCATGCCCTGTAACAGCACAAGTTTGTTATTGGGCACATGAACCATGTTGTGCGTGGCATCGAAAACCATTACTTCATTTCCAGCAACGGCATTACCCAGGTAATCTTTTTCCATGTTGTCGTGGGCAGAGTTCCAGGTACCAAGATCACTCCATCCGAAAGATGAAGGGATGATGTAGACGTTTTCAGCCTTTTCCATGATACCATAGTCGATGGATATGTTGGTGCACTGTGGGTATATCTTGTCTATGGCTTCTTTTTCAGCTGCAGTATTGAAACTGCTTTTTCCGGCTTCAAATACTTCAGCCATTTCAGGTAGGTATTTTTCAAAGGCGGTGATGATATTTTTGATTTGCCAGGCAAAGATGCCTGCATTCCAGAGGAATTCACCACTCGAGACAAAAGTTTTAGCAAGGTCGAGGTTGGGTTTTTCAGTAAAGGTTTTTACTTTATAGACATTGTCGGTTGCCGGTTGTTGTTCAAACTGTATGTAACCATATCCGGTATTGGGGTGAGAAGGTTTGATGCCCAGTGTCACCAATGCTTTGTGAGCTGAAACGAAACTAAGCGCTTCCAGACAAACCTTGTTGAAAGCGGTTTCGTCCAGGATGATGTGATCTGCTGGAGCACATATCAGTGCACCCTTATCATTGATTTGCTGCAGTTTGTAGGAAATATAGGCAATGCAGGGTGCGGTATTTTTTCTGGAAGGTTCCGCAATGATATTGCTCAAAGGAAGTTCAGGCAATTGCTCTTTTACTATTTCAACATATTCTTCTGAGGTTACAATGTATATGTTTTCTTCAGGGATAAACTTTTTAAAGCGGTCATAGGTTCCCTGTATCAGCGTACGCCCCATGTTTAGAATATCCAGGAATTGCTTAGGATAGGCTGTTCGGCTCATTGGCCAGAAACGGCTTCCGATGCCACCTGCCATGATGGCTACATAATGGTTGTTGTTTATCATATGGTTTTTTGATTTAGATGAGGCCCTCGCGAACAAGATCATGCAGGTGTATGACACCAAAATAACTGTTGTTTTCCGTTACGAGCAATTGGGTGATATTGTTTTTACGCATACGATCCAGGGCATCAACAGCCAGAGCATCCGATAAAATTGTTTTGGGGTTTGTTCCCATGATATCTTTGGCGTTTGTGTTATCCAGGTCACCACCTTTTTCAAGCATCCGCCTCAGGTCGCCGTCCGTTATAACGCCCGTTAACCTCATTTCATTGTCCAACACTGCGGTAAGCCCTAATCTTTTTCTTGTCATTTCAAGAATAACCGCTTTCAGACTGCTATTTTCCTGAACAGCAGGTTTTTCATTCATCTTTGCTAAATCATATACCCGCAGGTATAATTTTTTACCCAAAGCACCGCCAGGATGGAATTTTGCAAAGTCGGCCGACCCAAAACCACGCATTTCCATCAGACAAACGGCAAGTGCATCCCCCATGGCCAGCTGAGCAGTTGTACTTGAGGTTGGAGCCAGGTTATTGGGACAAGCCTCTTGGCTGACCGTGGTGTCAAGGATGTGGCTACATCCTTTAGCCAGTGTGGATTCCAGGTTGCCCACCATGGCTATCGTGGTATTTCCCAGGTTTTGAATCAGGGTAACCAGTACTTTGATTTCCGGACTCTCCCCGCTTTTGGAAATAATCAGCACAACGTCATCCTGCTGAACCATACCCAGGTCTCCATGAATGGCATCTGCGGCATGCATGAAAATGGATGGCGTGCCGGTGCTGTTAAGTGTGGCCACAATTTTTTGTCCGATTATCGCACTTTTACCGATACCGCTTACCACCAAACGTCCCTGCATCTTGAGCAGCAGGTGTATGATTGATACAAATTGACTATCCAGCTTTTGTTGCAAATCCATGATGGCTTCCGCTTCCAATTGAAGTGTTTGCCTGGCTATATCCAATATATTGTTATCTTTCTCCATTTGCGTTGCAAAAGTACCTTGATTTGGTAAATTTGTTTTATCTTATATCAGTTTTGACGCTAGTAAACAACAATGTTGTTTAATTTTTGGCAACATAAGATAAACAAAAAACAGAAAAAACACTATTTAATATCAAATGCCCCCTTCAAAAAGTAAAGTAGCTCCCATAAAAGAAACAGTTTCGGCAGATCTTCAAGCTCCCCTGCGTCAGTATTTTGGATTTGACGCTTTCAGAGGTAACCAGGAAGCCATCATTCATAATGTACTTAATGGTTATGACACCTTCGTAATCAAGCCTACTGGTGGGGGTAAAAGTCTGTGTTATCAATTGCCGGCAATGATCAGTGAGGGATGCACGATAGTTGTTTCGCCGCTTATTGCACTCATGAAAAACCAGGTTGACCTTGTTAGGGGTTACAGCAGCAAAGACAACGTTGCACATTTTCTAAATTCTACCCTGAGTAAAAAAGAGATACGTGAGGTTCACGACGACCTGCAGTCTGGCAAAACCAAGATGCTGTATGTGGCACCTGAAACACTAACCAGACAGGAAAATCTTGATTTCTTCAGTGACCTTAAGATATCCTTTTTTGCAGTGGATGAGGCGCATTGTATCTCCGAGTGGGGACATGATTTTCGTCCGGAATACAGACGATTAAGGGACATGATGGACCAGATTGATGAAAAGGTGCCGGTAATTGCCCTTACTGCAACAGCTACGCCAAAGGTACAGGAGGATATTGTGCAT
>JBILSG010000355.1:0-2947 GCA_044372235.1 Chitinophagaceae bacterium | reverse complement strand
CCAGTGAATGAGTGAACCGAAGTATCACCCAATACGCCGGTACGGGTCAGGAAAGTTGAATACAACACCAGCAGATAACCCAATGAAATAAATAGGTATGAGGATTTCAGGGAATGACCAGTACTCTGGAATATCAGCATCGTATGAATGCCGGCAACCAACAGCAGCCAGGGCACCATGGAAGCATTTTCAACAGGATCCCATGCCCAGTAACCGCCAAAGGTTAGTGACTCATATGCCCAAGCACCACCCATCATAATACCCAGTCCGAGTATACCCGCACTGAACAAAGCCCATGGCATGGCAGCCCTAACCCAGCCCGCATGGTCTCTTTTCCAGAGGCCGGCAACGGCAAAGGCATAAGGAACGGCAGCTGAAGCAAAACCCAGGAAAAGAACAGGAGGATGAATAACCATCCAGTAATTCTGGAGGAGGATATTCAGACCATTGCCGTCTGTTAAATATTTGGTGAGGTAATCTGCATCCTGAAATATAGGTGCATCAGGGAATTCATTCCGCATCAAAACAAATGGATTGGTGCCAATCCTGATGTCGAAGAAATAAATACCCAGCAGGAAACTCGCCAGGAATAGCTGTAAAATACTCATCACGGACATCACCGGATATTCCCATTTGCGAGACCACTTAATAAGAACTGCGCCCAGGATGGCATTCCAGAATGCCCAAAGCATAAAGCTACCCTCCTGACCTTCCCAGAAGCAACTGAGCAGGTACTGCATGTCTAAGCTACGCTTGGAATGCGAATGGGCATACTTGTATTCGAAGTAGTGGTTATAAATTATCAGATAAAGCACTACAAAGAGACCAATTACAGATACCGCGTTGGTGAGGAATGAAATCCGCGCAAGCTTCCGCCAGGGTTTTTCTTCGAGTTCATTTGCATTTGCAGCCTTAAAATTGGCAAATGCCGCCACGAGGGCGGCAATGAAAGCCAGTAGAGTCAGGAACATACCAATCTGACCGATCAGCAGATGTTCGCCATTGTATTTAATCATAATTTCGCTACCTTTTCGTCTGTGTATTTAGATGGACATTTCAGGATAATCTCCTTGCATTCAAAAACTTCACCTTTCATGGATCCTTTCATGACCACACGCTGACTCTTCTCGAAATCCGTTGGTTTTGCATTTCTGTAAACAACTTCTGTAGAAGATCCAAGTGAATCAACAGCTACAAAAGACAGGTAATTAGGATCTTTTAAAGGATCATAAATAACCGGCTTCGTAGTATCAAGCTTGGCAATCAGGTGAACAAACTTTCCTTCCTTTCTGCGGGCGGACTCAACAGAATCATACGTACTGATGTCGTCCATCAGTGTAAGCAATGCAGCAATGGATGCTGCAATAAAAACAAGCCCTAAAACATGCGTCTTTTTCATGATTAAGAATATTGGTACAAAGTTAGTTAAAAAGGCACTAAATTGCGGTCCTCAAAAACCCATATGATCGCTGATCTATCCCGCTTCGACCCCAATGGGGTCAGCGTTGCGAACAATAATGTTTTCGGACTTCCTTATAACGAAGAAAATGCCCAGCTTATTGTCATTCCCGTACCATGGGAAGTCACTGTAAGCTTCAGGGGAGGCACTGCCAGAGCGCCGGAGCACATCCTCAAGGCAAGTTTACAGGTTGACCTGTTCGACAGCCAGTTTCAGAACAGCTGGAAAAAAGGTGTGTTCATGTTGCCGGTCGACAAAAAGATTTTACTCAAAAATGACATTCTCCGGAAAGAAAATGAGCTCTACCTCAACTTTATCAACTCGGGTGAAAAAGTTGAAACGAACAAGTTCATGTGTAAAACACTGAAAGAGGTTAACGAGGGATGTGCCTGGATGAACAACTGGGTTTATGAAAACAGCAAAACATTGCTAAACAAAGGTAAACAGGTTGGTTTACTGGGAGGAGATCACTCCATTGCATTCGGACTCATCAAAGCACTGGCAGAGAAGCATGAAGATTTTGGTGTTTTGCAAATCGATGCGCATTGTGATCTCAGAAAGTCATACGAAGGACTTGACAACTCACATGGGTCGATCATGTATAATGTGTTGGAAAATATTCCGCAGGTTTCAAAACTCATCCAGCTGGGCATACGTGACTATTGCGAAGCTGAGTGGAAATATATTTGCGATAGCGGTCACCGGATCGTCACCTATTTTGAAAAAGAATTGAAAGAACGCCAGTTTACCGGTGATACCTGGTCTCATATTGCTGATGAAATCATCAGTCAGCTCCCGCAAAATGTCTATATCAGCTATGACATTGACGGTCTCGATCCGAAGCTTTGTCCGCATACCGGCACTCCGGTTCCAGGAGGATTTGAAATGGAGCAGCTGAATTTCCTTTTCAGAAAAATACACAACAGCGGAAGACAAATTATCGGCTTCGACCTGAGTGAAACGGGTATCAGCAGCAATGGTTGGGATGAAAATGTTGGTTCACGGGTGCTTTTCAAACTCAGTAACCTGATGTTATGCGATAAATAACAGGATGAACAAGAACAAGGTATATGATTATGTTGTTGTACTCAAGAATCACAACAGAAAGCTGATTACAAAAACCAGTAGGTTGATGATCATATTAGCTGTTCTTCCTTTTGCCGCCTCGGTATACATCAACCCCAAAAACCTGCTCATTTACTTATTTGTATTCATTTCAGCAGCACTGCTGGTTTCAAAACTGGTTGAACAGCAGAAAGGCAAACAGGTTTCCTACGCCCTAATATTGGGGGTTACAGGCTTGGGTATCTTTTTCAGTACTGCAATTCCGTATCTCGGACAGCTTTATATCCTGGCAGGATTGTTCGACTGGCACTTTTCGAAAAACACAGAAGTAGGATTCAGCAACGATGTAATTGTAAAATCCGGTTTGTTCCCAAAGAAAATCAATTGGAATGAGCTCAACAATGTTGTCATAAAAGATGACCT
>JBILSG010000354.1:0-2948 GCA_044372235.1 Chitinophagaceae bacterium | reverse complement strand
ATGAAAAGGACTGTCAGAAATGTGCTTCCACGTCTTACCACCATCTTCAGAAAAATCAATCCCGGAAGTACCACAAGCAAACAGCTCCTGGTCATTGAGGTAAACAACATGACTTTTATAGCCTGCGGGAGGTATAACCGGACTATTGAATGTGAGCTTGTTATTATCAAAAGAAAAAAGAAGCATGGAGCTATCCCTTTCTTTTGGAGATGCAAAATCTCCTCCAAAAATAATACCCGATTTCCCATCAGGATGCACTGCCAATCCATTAGCACCAGAAGAACTTCTACCAGACCTCATTGGCAGAAGGAAGTTGGTGTTTTTGATGAAAAACCGCGACTGCATCCCACCTGAAACGAGTGCCATTTCCCATTCAGGCAAATCATGTCTGTCGAAACTGGCACCAGCTGTTTTCACAAAACCAACATTGGAACCACTGGATGCAAAAAAAGCTTCACCTTCAACCAACTCTGGACCGTCCAGCATCTGCCAGGTATCACCGGCATTGCTGGTCTTGGCCAGGAATGCCCGACCCATCACAGGATCCCCCACAACCACGCCAGACCTGCCCCGGAAAGACATGGCATCCAGAAACATACCCGGTCTTTTATCTTCCAAAACAATTGACCATGTTTTGCCACCGTCTCTTGTTTTGAGTATTACAGCTGGTGTATCGATGGTCATAATTATGGCAGTTTCAGCATCAAATGCCTCTACATCCCTGAAGTCACGTTTCTCGTATCCTGGAACCTGAATCCAGTCGAAATGCAATCCGCCATCAACTGTTCTGGCAACCATACCATTGCTGCCACTTGCCCAGACTACTTTTTCATTCACAACGGATAAGCCCCTGATTGATATCTTTCTGCCTTCTTCAAGCATCCGCAATTCCTGTGCCTGTATATTTCCCAAAAAAAGTGAAAAAACAATCAGTTTTGTTAGGAGGTAATGGCAGTTCAATTTGAATTGAGTTTTTTTCAACGCGTATTTTATTTCTGTCTTGCTAATTTAAGGTAAAAGTTTACGCCGCCTGAAGACAATTGTTTAGATTTAGCATCAAATAAGCATTACAGAAACAACCAACTTCTTTTATATGTTCAAAAAAACAATACAACTGCTGATGATGGCCTCATGCCTTTCTTTATCAGCCCAAAATCAGGAAATGAAAAGCAACACTGTAACCATTACAAAAAATGGTACACTTGAAGGGATGCTGGAAAATGATCAGGTCATCAGCTTCAAGGGTATCCCTTTTGGACAGCCTCCTGTTGGTGATTTGAGGTGGAAAGCACCCGTTCCAGCTGCAAAGTGGGAAGGAGTCAGAACTGCAAAACAATTCGGTCCACGCGCCATGCAGGCCAACATCTTTGGCGACATGGTTTTCCGCGCCAGTGGAACTTCTGAAGATTGCCTTTACCTCAATGTCTGGACACCCGCCCAAAAAGGGAAAAAGAAGCTCCCCGTGCTGGTTTACTATTATGGAGGCGGATTCGCCGCCGGTGATGGATCTGAGCCCCGGTATGATGGCACAGCAATGGCTGCAAAAGGGATGGTTGCCGTAACTGTAAATTACAGACTTGGCATTTTCGGCTTTATGGCCCACCCGGAATTAAGCAGGGAAACATCCTACAATGGCTCAGGAAACTATGGATTGATGGATCAGGCGCTGGCCTTGCAGTGGGTATATGACAATATTGAAGCCTTTGGAGGAGATCCTGAAAAAATAACCATTGCAGGGGAGTCTGCAGGTTCCGTTTCCGTCAGTGCCCTCATGGCGTCGCCTTTATCGAGACACCTGATTGCGGGAGCGATTGGAGAAAGCGGATCCATCATGGGTGCCCTTCCTGCAATGCCCGTGGCAGAAGTTGAAAAAACCGGAAAAGCTTTCGAAGCTGCAGCAGGCGCTACTTCACTGAATGAGCTGAGGAAAATGCCTGCAGACAGTGTGTTAGCCAAAGCCATGAAATTCGGAGCCTTTCGCTTTAACAGGTCTGTTGACGGCTATTTTTTCCCAAAGGAACCGGCAGCTATTTATGCCGCTGGCGAACAAGCCCGGGTGCCCTTGTTGCTGGGTTGGAACAGTGAGGAATCAGGAGCCAGAGCCGTTATGGGCAACGACAAAATGACGGTTGAAAATTTCAAGAAAAATGTCACCAAACTTTATGGCAATGATGCCCCTGGTGTCTTGGCTGTTTATGCACCCGAATCAGATGCAGCGGTGGAACCAACAGCAAGAGCATTGGCAGGAGACCGTTTCATTTCCTACAGCACCTGGAAATGGGCAGATATGCATAAGCAAACCAAACAACCTGTTTACAGGTATCATTACGAAAGACCCAGACCAGGTAACAATGCAGGTGCATCTCACTCAGCAGAAATTGAATACGCCATGGGAAATCTTGAAAGCAATAAAGCATTTGCATGGACAGCAGATGACTATGCCGTTTCAAAGACCATGCAAGCTTTTTTTGTCAACTTCATCAAAACAGGAAATCCAAATGGCAAAGGTTTACCCCAATGGGACAAAATGACAATGGATTCCGCTCCTGCTGTTATGCGGATTGATGTGTTGACAAAGTCTGAAATCTCTCCATATGAGAATCGTTATCAAACCCTCGACAGACTTGCACAAAAAAAATAAACCATGATTCTTTTTTTGCGGCTTAAATTTCTCTCAACCATACTAACCCTGATTGCTGTTTTCACTGTCACTTGTTCACATGCACAGCAAACTGCTGTAATCAGCACCAAAACCGGAAAAATTAGTGGTGCTCAAAGTAAGGACGGAAAAATACTTGCTTTCAAAGGAATTCCGTTTGCTGCTCCACCTATAGGAGCCTTGCGCTGGAAAGCTCCACAACCTGCTGAGAAATGGAAGGGCATAAAAGACTGCACAAAGTTCAGTGCGAGTCCCATGCAACCCAAGCCAGTCCCATTCAGCATGTGGT
>JBILSG010000353.1:0-2966 GCA_044372235.1 Chitinophagaceae bacterium | reverse complement strand
GGGAAGTCAAGCCTTCCAAATCATTCGCCAAATTCTTCTGGCAAACGGAGCATTTTGTTTTTCAGCGTCCCAATTTTTACACTACCGTCCGCATGTTCTCCACCCGCAACTACAACATGGAAATGCCGTATAATGGTCCGGGTAAACCCACCCACCATCGGGCAGACGGCACCAACTACCTTTTCCTGAAGGGGGATGAATACCACAACATTTGGCCTGTGTACGATTGGCAGAAGATTTCGGGAACCACTGTATTGCAGAAGCCTAAGCTTCATGGTCCGCAGGATATCCAGAAGAAAGGACTCACCAGCTTTGTAGGTGCAGTTACAGACGGGCTCTATGGCGCTGTGGCATTTGATTTCAAAAGTCCGCATGATTTGGTGGAAGCCAAAAAATCCTGGTTCTTTTTTGATGAGGAATATGTTTGTCTGGGTGCTGACATCAATTCAGACGTGAAACTTCCTGTTGCTACCACCATCAACCAGGCCTTGCTTCGCGGACCAGTTACGGTCATGCAGAGCGGACAGCAACAGGAACTTCCCTCAGGAAACAGGAAAGTTGAAAAGTTAACATGGGTACACCACAACAGGATAGGTTATTTATTCCCGTCACCTGCAACTTTGCAATTATCGAATCAAGTGGCCACCGGCACCTGGGCTTCTATTACTGATCAAAAGAATATCAGTACGGCTTTGGTGGAAGAACCCGTTTTCAACCTTTGGTTCAACCATGGGAACAGTCCGGCCAGTGCTAATTACCAGTATATTGTTGTACCTGCCGTTGAAGCTGCTGCTTTTGCAGCCAGCGCGGCAGACAACCGCTCGATACAGATCCTTTCCAATACAGGCCTCATTCAGGCTGTTTGGCATGGCAGGCAAAATATGCTTCAATCAGCCTTTTACAGGGCCGGTAAACTAGAGGTGAAAAAGGGGTTGCTGGTGAAGCTTGACAGCCAGGGGATGGTCATGCTCAAGACTGCAGGCAATCGGATCAGTTCAGTAACTGTGTCAGATCCGTCCCGGATGCTACAGCGCATCAACCTCACTGTCTCCGGGGTTTATAACATTAAAAAGGATGGCGTTGTTTGTTTGCCTGATACCGCTAAAAATGAAACACTGCTCATCATTGATTTGCCTCAGGGGCCGTGGACCGGCAGCAGTGTGACATTCGCGTTTTGAAATGATGGTTATGTTATATCAGCTTGATTCCAAAGTATTGCAACTTCCAATGTCTTTGAATCGAGACACTCCAATTAGATGATTTATTCAGTATGCAGGATAGTACTTTACCTCATTATTTTTTCCTGCCCTCGATATTTATGCTGATTTTCGTAGTGTCTGCGAAAATTACAAGAACGATTCTAACAATGCCAACTGACTGCTTAAAACCCTTTTGATGCAAGATCCCAAACCAACAAAACCAACCTGGAAATACAACATGAACTATCCGGGCATGGACGACCTCATCCGCAAAGCAAAAAGCCGTATCCCGCGCTTTGCCTTTGAATACCTTGACGGTGGCTGTAATGAGGATGTGAACCTGATTAAAAACACAAGTGAACTGCGCCAGGTTGAGCTCCTGCCCTACTACCTGAGTGACCATACCGGAAGCGACCTTTCTGTTGAATTGTTCGGGCATACCTATGACGCGCCTTTTGGCGTTTCACCGATTGGTCTTCAGGGACTGGTATGGCCCAATGCCCCGGAGATTCTGGCTAAAGCAGCTGTCAAACACAATATCCCTTTCACCCTGAGTACCGTGAGTACGTCAAGTGTTGAGCGCATCGCTGAGATTACCGATGGTAAAGCATGGTTTCAGCTTTACCATCCGGCTGATAATGCCTTGCGGGATGATATCCTCGACAGGCTTGAAGCAGCAGGCTATGATGTGCTGATACTGCTCTGTGATGTACCATCCTTTGGCTTCAGGCCAAGGGATATTCGGAACGGACTGGCTATGCCGCCGAAAATGACCCTGAAAAATATCCTTCAGATCATGGGCAGGCCGCAATGGGCTTTGAATACTCTGGTACAGGGAACACCCAACTTTGCCACCCTCAAACCCTATATGCCGAAGGGATTGAATATGAGTCAGCTCGGTCAATTCATGAACCGCACTTTTGCAGGCCGACTCAATGCGGATAAAATTGCACCGATCCGCGAGAGGTGGAAAGGGAAGCTCATTTTGAAAGGATGTGCAACTGTTGAAGATGCAGATATGGCCGTGTCATTGGGTTTCGACGGACTCCTGGTATCCAACCACGGGGGCAGGCAGATAGATGCGGGACAATCGGCTATTAAGTCGATGCAGCCAATTGTTGAAAAATATAAGGGTAAAATAAAAGTGATGATGGACAGCGGCATAAGGACCGGTCCGGATATTGCACGAACCCTGGCTTCCGGTGCTGACTTCACCTTCCTGGGCAGGTCATTCATGTATGCCGTGGCAGCACTCGGTGAGGAAGGCGCGGATCACATGATGGGGATGCTGAAAACACAACTCTATCAGGTGATGGATCAGGTGTGCTGCAAGCGGGTGGAGGATTTGCCTAACCACTTGGTGAAATGATTTTCCATTGAATATGTTGTATTCAATTTAACCTGAAATCAATCAGATGAAGATTCTTGTCATGGATGGATATACCCTGTTCCAACAGGATATCGACCGGTTGCTGTTGCAGGCTTTTGGAGAGGTCATTTACTTCGACAGGTTTTCCCGCGAAGCGTTGTACACCATGGATCCCGAGGTGACGGTGCTCGTCACCAACAAGGCCTTGGTAGGAATTCCGGAACTGGAATTTTTCAAGCAACTTAAACTGGTGGTTGTTACAGCTACCGGGTACAATTGCGTGGATGTCAATGCCTGCGCTGCAAGAGGCATTCCCGTTTGCAATGTGCCGGCATATGGCACATATTCAGTGGCACAGCATGCGCTAGCCATGATGTTGGAATACAGCAATCAGGTTG
>JBILSG010000352.1:0-2985 GCA_044372235.1 Chitinophagaceae bacterium | reverse complement strand
CTTTCCCGCTGTAAAGTTCAATACGAGAGCCAATAGCCTGTCTGTTGGGTTTATCAGCCTCAAGTGTAAATCCAATATAATGATTCGCAGTAGTTTCACGGCTGTTATTTCGGTAGATGAAAGCAGGCTGATTGAGGTTATTAACTATCAGATCAAGGTCGCCATCATTGTCAAGATCACCATACGCAGCGCCATTAGAAAAGGAATTGGTGTTAACACCAGAAGAATCTCCAGCATCCGCAAAACTAAATGCCCCTTTGTTGAGGTAAAACTTGTTTTTGATTGGGCGGGATGGCATTTTTTTGATTACTTCCTCTACCTCTTCCTTTTCCTTTTCAACAGTTACAAACATGCGCTGTACAACTTCATCAGCAAAAAAATCTATAAAGTCCTGATCTGTCAGATCATTGTATATACCATTACATACATAAATATCATTGAAGCCATCATTATCTGCATCAAAAAGTAAGGCACCCCAGCTCCAATCAGTTGCCGATACACCTCCATAATGCGCAACATCGCTGAACATTCCCCTGCCATTGTTTTTCTGAAGGGTGTTCTGCATGTATTGGTAATAAAAATCAGACTTGAATTTATATTTGAAAACATCATACCGCTCAAAAGATGTTGTTATTTTTAGCCGCTTATCATCACCAGGCAGCATCTCTGTAACAAACATGTCATTCCAGCCATCATTGTTTACGTCTGCCATGTCGGCTCCCATAGAAGAATGACTGAGATGTCTCACTCTTTTAGTCAGTTCTTCACTGAACTTTCCGTTACCCTGATTGATATAGAGATAATCGCGTTCAAAGAAATCATTGCTAACATAAATATCGGGCAGGAGATCTCCATTTACATCCCCAACAGTTACGCCCAAACCAAAACCAATAAGGCTCCCATATATACCAGCAGCTTCACTGACATCAGTGAAAAAACCACCATCGTTGCGCATCAGCTTATCCCCACCACCTTTGAGTTCATCTGCTACATTCCAGTCTTTTGCACGAAGCTCTCGTTTATTGGAATAATTCAGGGTATTCACCGGGATGAAGCTGTTGTTGAGGATATAGCAATCCAGATCGCCATCGAGGTCATAATCAAAAAAGGCAGCATGTGTAGTGAAGCCTGAATCATTCAAACCATAACGTGCAGCCTGTTCGGTAAAATGCAATTTGCCATCATTGATCCAGAGTTCATTCTCCGTATTCACACCGGGCTGATATCCTGAGTTACAAACATAGATGTCCAGGAAACCATCCTGATTAATATCAACCATTGCCACTCCGGTGCTCCACTTTTTTTTATCCTGAAACCCTGCTGCTTCTGATACATCTTCAAATTTCCAGTTGCCTTTATTGAGATAAATTTTATTGGCTCCCATGTTGGCGGTAAAGAAGACATCCGATAAACCGTCATTGTTCAGGTCACCTATAGCCACACCCCCACCATTATAGAAATTGCGGTAACTGAAAATATTGAATTCACGTGTGTTGACTGTCTTATTCTGAAAGTCGATTCCCGTATTGCTCATTTCTTCCAGTAACACAGGATTGCTTGATGTACATGCTGCGATACAGCAAATGAGGAAGACTGCAGCTGAATTTTTCAACAGTTTTGTCATGGCAGGTATAATGCAGTTGAATTGTGGCTTGGTTTTAAATCTGAACCCAATCATTTGCAAATATACTGAGATCGGGAGGGAGTTTCCTGCCCTCATATAATGACTAAAGGCTGTTTTACAATGGATTCATCCCAAAACTGACAAACCCTGAAATTACCTATATCGAAACAATTAAAACTGCAGTCCCACAAATGTTTTCCGCTTAATCTGTTCGTAGGCCTTCTGGTTAAACGAATACAACCTGCCCGGCCTGTGCCTCACCTGCTGCTCCATCTCGTTTACATCGGTGAGTAACCCAGTTGTAAACAATTTTTTCCTGAAATTACGGCGGTCAAATTCAACACCCAGAATCTGTTCAAAAACATGCTGAAGGTCCCTGAGCGAAAACTTCTTTTCCAAGAGGTTAAAAATAATTGGCTCCTCCTGTATTTTCCGCTGTAAAACAGTCAGTGAAGTATCCAGTATCAAAAGGTGGTCAAATGCCATTGCCTGAATTTCTGAAACAGGCTTCCATTGCAAAGCATTTTCCTGCTTCTTGAGCTGGTAATCTTTTACATTAACCAGGGCAAGGTATGCGGTGGTCAACACCCTGCCGGCAGGATGCCTGTTTACCGCTCCAAATGTCTTAACCTGCTCCAGAAACATATCTGTAAGACCGGTACGTTCCCTCAAAACCCTGTATGAGGCTTCATCAAGGTCTTCATCAGGCCTCAATAAATCTCCGAGCAAAGACCACTGTCCCTTGTAAGCAGGCAAATCACTTTCAATGAGCAAAACCTTTAAAACACCTTCATCATAACCAAAAATCACGCAATCCACCGATAAGGCAAACTGGAAATCAGGCATAAGTTCAACTGGTGTTGTATTGATATTGGGTCTGACAAGCTCTTCCATGGCTGATTTGTGTACTTTGTACATTATATATTAACAAAAATAGGTGGATTTGCGGGTTCACAAAATTTAAGTTGATTTGCGGCTTGCTTTTTCAGCAGTTGACTTCTTAACAATAACTTCGTGCAGGATAAAAGAACAATGGATAACATAAATCAGATCATAGCAGACGGAAAAAAATTGGCGGCTCAGTCGGCCGACACCCTTTTTCTGCAGCAACACATAACAGAACTGCGCACCATAATCCGGTTTCATGAACACCGTTACTATGTCATGAACGATCCCCTGATCGCAGATTTTGAATTCGATGAGCTGTTCAAGGCACTTGAAAAAGCCGAGACAACCAACCCGTCTCTGATTACACCTGATTCCCCTACACAGCGGGTGGGTCCGGGTGTTACGAAGCAATTCAAAACGGTTAACCATCTCGTTCCTATGCTGTCTTTGGAAAACTCCTACAATGCAGCAGA
>JBILSG010000059.1:0-9909 GCA_044372235.1 Chitinophagaceae bacterium | reverse complement strand
AAAGCCAGTGGCTGAGCGGAAGTCGGCTTTTTCCAGGTTGGTATTATCAAACCGGGCATCTGAAAGATCTGAGCCGCTGAGGTCTGCACCTTGTATATCAGCATTTGTAAAATCAGCATTGCTCATTTTGCATTGTACAAAACGGGTGCCTGAAATTTTCATACCGAAGAATGAGGTACTTTCCAGGTTGCAGTTTTCGAAACTGATTTGCAGTCCGAATGGACTGGCATCTTCAAAGTGTATACCCAAGAGTTTGCAGCCGGTGAAGTTTACCTGTTGCATGGAAACCTTGCTGATACGAGCAAGGCTCAGGTTGCAGTTTATAAAGGAACAGGCTATGAAGATGCTCCCTTTGAGGTCTGTCTCACTGAAATTGCAGTTTTCAAATGAGCAGCCATCATATTCGGCATGTTCAAAGCCTGTTTCGCTGAAGTTATTTCCTGTATAGGTCAGGTCTGTATATTCCATTTACATTAATGCGTGTTGCCCCATTTGATACCATTTTCAACCATCATGGTGAAGTTGGAATTTTTCCAGGCTTCTTTGTTATGACCCATGGATGTGTACCAGGTATAACCTTTGCCTACTGGTTTGTACCAGGCTATTGGATGGGCTTTTCCCATACCGAAATTTTTGTTCTGCATCCAGAGGAAGTTTCCATTGGGACTTATCTTGTCACCTTCAATCAGGCAAAGAATGACAGCATCTTTTGGTTGGGTTTCGAAGACATACCATTCATCGGTATGGGGCCATACTGCCAGCATATCTTTTGATAGCGAGGTATCTGCATAATTACCGATGTAGACATCTGTTTCCTGTAATTGTGGGTTCATGGCATGGTGGGAAAACCTTGTTCCCAGCAGGTTTTGTTCGTACCATGACCAATTGTGGGAGTCATCACCTGCACCATGAATGCCCATCAGCATACCGCCATTTTCAACATATTTTTCCAGGGCAGATTGTTGTTCATCATTGAGTACCCTGCCGGTGGAATTATTAAAGATAACCACATTGAATTTTGCCAGTTGTTCTTCATTGAATACACCACCAGCTTCTGTTTCATGAATGAACCAGTCGTTGGTTTTAGCCAATTCAACAAATACTTTTTTTGACGAATCGATTGATTCCTCATGCCTGTAACCTGTTGTTTTTGAGAATACAAGAACAGCTGGTTTTCCAGCAGGAAATTCAATCGTTGGTTTTTCTGTTTCATAGGAAACAGGGAAGCCGTTTTTTACCTTGTACACAAAGCCGGCCAAACCCAGTCCTGCAAGTACTACGAGGGAGAGAAGGGTCCACAACGTGATTTTGATCAACTTTTTCATGCGTCTGATTTTGAATGCATTAACGAATATGGATTTATTTTATTGTGTTGATTACCAGGGAAGCACGTTGTTTATAGCTTGAAATAGTCCAGCACTTCCTGCCAGTTGTTGACGCGTGTATGCCTGTTGATGTGTACATTGTGAGCAGCTGTAAACATCAGTGGTATACCCTTGCAATAGTCGAGGTTCTTGACATGGTCATCAATGAGGTAGTCTGTATCAAAAATGCTTTTGTCTCCGCAGAATACCATGTTCCGCCAGCTGATGAATGGGAAGAACTCTCCCAGCCATTCCCTTTTTTCACCAAGCGAGTTGGGGAACTCCATGGCTGCTGAAACGATATAGATTTCGTGGTGCTCCATCAGTTTCCTGACAGCTTCCAGTGCACCTTCCATGATGGGGGCTGTTTTGAAGAATCCGGGTTCAAACAAAAGGGCCCTGGCAGCCTCCGGATCAGGAAAGGCTTCTGCTTCGGGTTTTCCCTGGATGGAAGCCCGGTCAATCACTATTCCGGTTTTCTTTTCGTAGATATCCAGCCAGTGCTGTTCAATATCTACGATTACATTATCCATGTCAATGGCAATTTTCTTTCTCATAACAAGCTTAATTTAAGTGAACCACTCCAGCAGTTCTGTAATGGTGAGTGATTGTTTGGCATCTTTATTCAGATCTTTTACAATTTTACCTGCATCAAACATGATCAGTCGGTCGCCATACTGCAGGGCATCCTTCATACTGTGCGTGATGAGTATGATTGTAATGCCCATTTCCCTGTTGATTTGTTCAGCCAGCTCCATGACCACTTTTGCAGATTTGGGATCCAGCGCCGCTGTAGGTTCATCCATGAGTAGAAGGGATGTTTTATCCATCACACCCATCAACAGCGTAAGGGCTTGTCGTTGCCCCCCTGAAAGGCTTCCGATCGACTGATCAATCTTATTTTCAAGTCCCATACCGAGCGCAGTAACCTTTTCTTTTACCAGCTGCCTGAATTTTTTGTTGTTACCGATGCCGATTCCTTTTTTGCCAGTGCGTAATGCAGCCAGCCGAAAATTCTCCACAATACTCAGGTCTGGTGCGGTGCCATTTGCGGGGTTCTGGAATACCATCGAAACCCAGGGACTCCTGCGGTGCTCAGGAAGGTGACTGATTATTTTTCCATCGATACTTACAGACCCTGCTGTTGGCAGGATTGTTCCCAGAATAAGGTTCAGCAATGTTGATTTACCACTGCCATTGGTTCCGACTACTACCAAAAAATCACCCTTTTTTACCTCCACTGAAACATCCTGCAGGGCCCTTACTTCATCGTCACTGCCTGCATTGTAAATTTTGGAAATATGGTTGATTATCAGCACGTCAGATTTATTTATGCTTTGTGAAAGCTGTTAACCGGGGTAACGCTACGATCAATAATACAAAAGTTGCTGTTATCAGTTTCAACAGGTTCGGGTCGATGCCAATGGAGAGCGTAAAGGCCAGTACGGCCTGAAAAACAGCACAGCCTATTACCACAAGCATGATCTGTCTGCCGATTTTTTTTACATTGAACCATTGTTTTATGGCATCTGCAACAAGCACAGAACCGAGTCCGGTTATTACAATCCCTATGCCCATATTTATGTCTGTAAAACCCTGGTATTGTGCAACCAGAAATCCGCTCAGGCCAGTCAGGGAATTGGAAACTGCCAGTCCTGTAATTCTGATGCTGTCGTTATTAACCCCAAGGGCTTTGGTCATAACCGGATTATTCCCTGAAGCCCGCATGGCAATGCCGAAATCAGTTCTCATTAAATAGATCAATAGGGTAAGGATGATTCCAACGAAAGTCAATGCAGTTAGCAATTGACCGTTTAGTTCATTGCCTAGCCAGTCAGCATGAAGGAATATCGAAGCAGTATTGATGAGTGGTATATTAGACCTGCCCAGTATGATGAGGTTTATGGAGTAAAGTGCTGTCATCACCAGTATGCCGGAAAGCAGGGCATCGATTTTGAGTTTGGTATGGATAATTCCGGTGCAGGTGCCAGCCAGTGCGCCACTGAGCATGCAGGCAGGTAAAGCAAGTGATACGGGTAGTCCACCTGTTAGCATGATGGCTGTAATAGCAGCTCCGAGTGTATAACTACCATCTGTAGTGATATCAGGGATATTGAAGACCTTCATGGTGATGAAAATACCCATCGCCATGGGGGCCAGACAAAGTGCCATTTGCAGTGCTGTCAGGTAGAACTGAATCATTGAATCGGGTTGAAGCCCTCAGGAATGGTGATGTTGTATTTTTTGGCCATGGCCGGATTGTAAACCCTGTTGCGAACCTTTACCAGCTCCCATTTAAGTCCGGTAGTATTCCCCTGCTTCAGCATTTGGGCAGCCTGGAGACCAGATTGGTATCCCCATTGGTAAATGTCTGCTCCAAAGGCAGCGAGGGCTCCACGTTCTACCAGACCTGCCTCACTGGTCATGATCGGAACACCAGCTGTTTCACAGGCTTTCACAATAGACTCAAAAGATGCAAAAATGGTATTGTCTGGGTTGGCAAAGAAAACATCGATATTTCTGGATAGCAGGGATTGGGTTACCAGTTGCACGTCGGCTGAGTTATTAACAGGCAATGCAATGAGTTCCACATCATAAGCCTTTGCCATTGCACTGATAGCTTCCAGTGCCAGCATCGACTGTGGTTCTGCCTGGTTGAAGACGACGCCGGCTTTGATTTTTTCACCTTTGGGTTTGATCAGCCTGGGGATGAGTCCGAATGATGTATCGATATACGCAACAGTTTCCCCTACGCCAAAAAGATTGGTTGGTTCCTCTCCGTCACTGCCATTGATATTCATTTTTTCAGGCGTATCGGCAACCATCATGAATACGGGTATTTCTTTGGTGTTTTGTAGTGCAGTAATGGTAGCCAGTGTTGGGCATGCGGCAATCAGGGTAGGTTGCTGACTGATCATGTATTTGGCAATCTGCGTCAGGGTGGGAATGTCTCCCTGTGCATTGCGGTAGATGACATTCAGACTACCCTTTTTTTCATCAAAACCATTTTCTGCCAGTGCATCGAAAAAGCCTTGTTTGGCTTTAGCGATGGTATTGTCCTGAAAGGCATCCATGAAAGCAACTGTTGGCACGCCCGCTTTTTTGGATTCGCAAGAAGCCAGCAGAATAGAGCAGGAAAGCAACAGGAAAATTTTTCTCATCTGGTTTTGTTTGTAATGCCAAAGGTACAATCTCATTCAATACCTTTAAGGGCATTAAATTGATGGTATGGTACAGTCTGGTCTGTTTAAACAGTTTATAGTATTCCTTTTTTTGCTGGTAGCAGGCGTTAGCCTTGAAGCGCAAGACGGATCAACCGAGGCTGGCATCCGGCAACTCATGCTGGATGGTAAGGCGGTGGGGCTTTCAGTGGCAGTGGTCAAAAAAGGGAAATTGGTTTACAACCGGTCGTTCGGACTGAAAAGCATCGAAGACAATCAACCCATGACCAATGATTGTATCTTCCGCATAGCTTCCATTTCCAAATCCTTTTCTGCCACATCTATTATGCAGTTGGTGGAAGCAGGTAAAGTTTCTTTGGATACGGATGTCAGTGACATCCTTGGCTTCAAGGTCAGGAATCCACGCTATCCGGATGTGGTCATCACCCTGAAGCTTATGATGTCTCATCTTTCTTCTATCAACGACAGTCAGGGTTATTTTTCTTTTGATGCCATCAATCCGGCTAAAAATCCGGATTGGGCGAAATGTTACAATGACTATGCTCCAGGCAAAGGTTACCAATACTGCAACCTCAATTACAACATGCTGGGTGCGGTGATTGAAAAGGTTTCGGGGGAGCGTTTTGACCGCTACGTTAAAAATAATGTGCTTGATCCACTCAAGCTTTATGGTGGTTATTATGTGGAGGAGCTGGATAAATCGAAGTTTGCTACGCTCTACGCATACGATAGTGCATCTGTAAAGTTTATCCCTTCGCCATCCGCTTATCAGCAAAGGGCAGATGTGATAGCAGCTTACAAAATGGGCGAAAGCACTCCGGTTTTTTCCCCTACAGGTGGCATGAAGATTTCTGCCAAAGACTTGGCCAGGTATATGACTATGCACATGAATTTTGGTAAAAACGGGAAGCGTATCATCTCAAAAAAAAGTGCTACAGCCATGCAAACACCTTTGTCCAGTGATGAGGGTTACGGCTTGGCTTTGGAAGTCACTGAAAATATGGTTTCAGGTTTGAAACTAACCGGGCATACCGGGGTGGCTTACGGACTATACAGTGCCATGTTTTTTGACCCCAAAGAGCAATTTGGTATTGTTGTCATCACCAATGGATGTGATCCCAGATATGACAACGGTTACAATGCCTTTATCCGCAAAATGGTGAATTATTTGTACAATGAAAAAATCCGGCCATAAGGTGCCCCGAAGCCGGATTTGATATCATTTCATTTTCTTGTTTTCAATACTACTGGCCCCAGCAATCCTGATTCCTGCAGTGGAGAATCAGGTCTGAAAAGGGGCATGGCGATATAGGTAATCTTTTTGGCACCGGGTTGCGCATCACCCACCAACCTGTTAACCCAGGAGTTGACCACTTTTATTTCAAGCTTGTTTTTGCCTGCTTTGAGGTATTGCGTGATGTCGGCTGTAAAGGGGGGTGTCCATAAAGTAGCCACCAGCTGACCATTGACATGTAATTCAGCAAGATTTTTAACCTCTCCCAAATCAAGACTGATTTTTTCACCTGCAGTGATTGCAGGAATATCTACGGTTTTGGAATAGGTGGCCACACCAGAGAAGTATCGGATGGCAGGATCGCTGTGTTGCGCTAAAGAAACCAGTGCAGGAAAATCAACTGCACCAACAGGCCCACCTCTTCCATCCTGGAACTGCACTGCCCAAGATCCTACCAATACTTGAACCTTGATTTCCTTTTCAGGCTTTATTGTAAAGAGCGTTGAAGGGAGTGCACCTTCGAACACAATGAAAAGTGACTGCCAAGGGTGAAACTCAAGATTAATGAGGGTTCTGTTGTCTTTCACCTGATAACCCACCGGATGGGTTTCACCGGTTACCGCATCCCAGATTATGGGTTTTTTTCCTGCTGTGCGAAAGGAAATAGTGGCTTTTTGTCCTTCACTGGCACGGCTGTTGAGCCAGTAGATCTCCCTTTCGGGCATGGTTCGGTGTACGTATAGTATTTCCTTTTCTTTACGGGTAATCATGACATCTTCTTTGACCTGAAGTTTATGAAGCAAGGCATGGACATCTTTTCCAAAAGCCACATTGGGCATGGCTTTCAGGGTTTTCAACATGGCGGCATACATGACTGCATCGTCTGCAAGGCTAGGGCTTGCCACCGGTGCGGAACCGCATACCGTTACGCCAGCCTTGGCCAGTTGGAGTATCCTTTGCAAAACTTTCAATGTCATTTTTTCGGCGGAGCTGTCCAACATGAGCAGGCTGTACCGCATGCCTGTTTGGGTTACCAGTTTACCATTCACAGCGGTTATGGCTTCGAGCAGTACGGTGCTGTTGGCAAAGTCGTATTCATAACCGATCGGTACAGCCGGTAGTGCATTTTGACACAATGAGGTGATGTTGGTGTTTTCGCCATAGTAATACAGCACATCCGCAACAAACCTGCCCTGTTGCAACAGGTATGAGGTGCGTGCTAAATAATCCACCCAACTGCGGGCCTGATCCGCCCAGGTTTCCTGACGGGTAAACCATTGTCCGAACGGACCAAGTGATAGTCCGGGCATGAGACTGTCCAGCGGCTGGTGGACTGAAGTGTGCACTATAAAACGATTCACTCCTGATGCCATTTCCATGTCGGCTGTACGCTTGAGCGTGGCTGGTGAGGGCGCATAGGAATTACCAACAGTGGTCATGGATTCTGCAGCTACGATGTTTTGTCCGTATATATGTGCAACAGATGCCGATTCTCGGATATCTGCCCTGCTTCTGATCTCTTCATCAGTGCCTGCTGCCAGTGCACCTGGTTGCCACATGGCTGACATGGGAATATCGGCTCTGCGTTTCACATCCATGCCGTCTGCAAGGTAGATGCGCATGTTCTCATGCGACTCTGTATAGCGTTTCATGCCGCGTTTGTGAAGTTCTTCACCGATGACAGTATAATGGTTGTCAGCAATCATTTCCCCAATGGTTTTTCTGAAGTCCCACAGAAATTGCTCACTCTGTTCAATACTGCCCACAACCCTGCCGGTCAATACAGGAATCCATGGCAGGATGCTGTAACCCCTTAACCTGTTGAATTCCTCCGGCATGGAGGATGTCCAGGTCATGTGCCCGGCTTCATAGCTGTCCAATATCATGTGCGTCAATCCTTTTCCACCCATCATTCCACCGGTCGCATCCTTGTACAAATCGAGATAGGTATTGATATATTTTCTCACCGCTTCCTTATCCAGCTTGTCAACCTCCAAACCCGTTGCTTCCGGAGAGGCAGGGTGGTTCTCCCTTCCTGTCAGGGAATAGCCCAAGCGTAAGATGGACCATTTGCCTGCCGGGGCGTTCCATTGTAGTGTTCCGCTTGGATCCATGAATGCCGTTACATCCACCACATCAGTGATGGCAATGGCGTCATTGGCCAGGGAGAATGCTTCTAAAGGTTTTTCTTTCCAGGGGTCAAAGCCTGCCTTGTCGGCAAATTCACTGATTCGGGATGCTGCATGCAGGTTGAATTCAGCCACATCCACACCTTGAGGTTTCGTGGAGGCGCCCATACCGAACATGGAGAGCATGGCATTGGCGGGTGCCAGAAATGGTTTGTAAACCAACCGCCAGTATTTGGCAGTGGTGGGTTCAAACGCAACCGTATTCAGTGGTACAATGCTGCCACTTATGGTTGTAATGGTTTTGAAACGGATGCCGTCATCACTCACCTGCAGACTCCTGTTTTTCGGTCCGCCATGGAAGTCTTCCAACGGAATATGGTGGGCACCGGAAACAGTCATGGCTTTGAAGGTGATTGGTTCTGTAAAACTGTATTGGATCCACATGTCGTCATCCAGTGATTTGACGGGAAGATGAACCGTATGGGCGATATCGCCATCTGTCAACTGATCCAACCTAAATTCACCACTGCTGGAGCTGACTGTCGGCTTAAGGGATGCAAGCGATTTTTCAGTAAGGGGGAGTCGATAAGCCACCACAAAGGCGTCATGGTAATATTGTGGCTTTTTCTTGGCTGAAGCCGCATCAAATGCCCCACTGCTCAGGGGTTGGTTCTGCATTTTACCGGTAACATCAGGAGGTTTTGGCAAGGATATGCTGATTGTTTTCCCGCCTTCGATGGTGGCTTCCGACCAAACATATTTCTTCATGCCGTCTTTGGGTTCCACCCAGGGTCCGCCCGTTACACTCCATCCCGGTGAACCGGCAATCGCCATTTCCAATTTTTTTTCGGTGGCCAATCGGGTGGTGTATTGGAAAGCATCTTTCCATTCCGGGGTCATGTAGCCGAGTTTTTGCTTGACCACTTGAGGTGTGAAGAGACTCGCATCAAAGTTCTGGAAGCCGCCGATACCTGATTTTTGCATCCACTCCAGGTCTTTGCGGATGCCTTCTTTGGTGATGTTGCCATTCATCCAATGCCACCAGACCCGGGGTCTAGCATCCTGCGGGGGATTGCGGAACTGGTCTTTCAGGCTATTGCCAGACGTTTGGGCTGAGGCAGTGAATGATGCCGCAAGCAAGAGGGCAAAAAGCATTTTTTTCATCAGTGGTTGATTGGGTGTAAAGCTTTCAGTAATGTATAACTTTGTGGGTGATGGACAAAATTCAAATGATGAGCGGATCACTGCCTAAGCCTGTTTTTTCTGATGTTGCCATTTCGCTTGCGGGCATTGCTGACAGTGAGCAACTTTTAAGTCTTGTCAACAGCTCTTACCGGGGAGAAAGTTCCCGTAGGGGGTGGACAACCGAAGCAGACCTGATTGCGGGAGAGGTAAGGATTGATGCGGATGCACTGCAACAAGTGCTGATTACTCCGGGCAGTATTGTATTAGGCTATTGGCAGGCTGAAACCCTTGTGGGATGCGTCAACCTGCAACATAAGGGGGATTATCTTTACCTGGGGATGTTTTCGGTAACACCCGAAATGCAAAACGCTGGCATCGGAAGAAAACTCCTCCAGGCAGCTGAAGAGCTCGCCCATCAATGGAACCTGGGTGTAATCAGGATGAGTGTAATTTCTGTAAGGTCTGAACTGATTGCCTGGTACATGCGCAATGGCTATGCAGATACCGGGGAAAGAATACCTTTTCAAGAAGATGGGATGAGTGGTAAACACCTCAGGCAATTGGAATTCATGGTGTTGCGCAAGCCTGTCAATGCTAACTGACGAAGGGTAATAGCAGGTTGGACGGATTTCAGGATGATTTTTCAGTTGACGCTTTTTGTGCAGTATAAATAAAGGGTCATGTGCAACACATGACCCTTTTTCATTGGTTGAAAATTTTTATCTGGCAGCGATATCAATGCCTGTCAACTGAACCAATGTTTGATTGGTTTTTGCCTGGGGATTGACAAACACAAAATACAGATCGTGCTGACC
>JBILSG010000060.1:0-9909 GCA_044372235.1 Chitinophagaceae bacterium | reverse complement strand
TTATACCCGTCTGAACGTTTCACCATACAAAGTTTATCATATTTCATCCTGTCCAGATCCGTAGGTTCATCTTCCAATACGTGAAATCCCATCAGCTCAATATGATCAATGACTTTTTGCTGCTGGATTTTCCAATCATTGCCGAGAACCAATCGAAGATCAAGAGAGGCTTCGGCTTTTGTGGGAATTACATTGGCCGACTGCTTACCCACACCAGCACTTTGTAAGCCATTGATATTGAGCGAAGGGAGCTGTAGACTGCTGTTGAGGCTACCTGCTGATTCAGGTTTCCGAACCCCAAGTTCTTTTTTCAGCTGTTCTTCAACGCCGGGAACGAGATCAATTGCAGATATTTCAGCACTTGAAAGCGGTTTTACATCATCATAGAATCCTTTTATTGTTACCTGGCCATTATCATTTTTCATACTTGCCAGTAACCTTGCAAGCTCCATAGCTGGATTTGGAACCCAGTTACCATAATGGCCGGAGTGCAATGGTCTTTTAGGACCAAAAACTGTGAGTTCAAGATGGGTGTCACCCCTTACACCAAATACCACTTGTTTTCCACCAGATTGGTGTACGGGTCCATCACAAATAACCCACATGTCGCCACTTAAAAGCTCACGATACTTTTTAAAAATTTCACCAAGATGTGTAGATCCAGCTTCCTCTTCACCCTCAAAGAAAAACTTAATATTTACATTGGGCTTTATGTTTAATGCCTCCAGTGCAGCATAAGCATTGATAATTGTAAATACGCCAGCTTTATCGTCAGAAGCACCCCTTGCATATATTCTCCAATCAGGATTTACTCCTGAATAAATATTATCCCAGGGAATTATTTTACCATCTTTTGTCAGTGAATTACTTGTGAGTTGTGGCTTAAAGGGATGTAATCCATTAGTCCATTTCGTTGAATCAACAGGTTGGCCATCGTAATGTGCATAAAAAATAACAGTTTCTGTGGCTCCAGGGGTTATAACTTCCCCATAAACTGCAGGTGGCTTATCCGGTGTAGTTGGTGAAAGCAATTTGACATTCCCAATACCCTTGGAAAGCATATACTTACTTATCCAGTCGGCATTTTTTAAAATATTGGGCAAATCAGATGCAATATTCGGAATCTGCAGAAAATCTTTGTAATGATTCAATAAAACAGATTCGTTTTTAATTCTGTAATCTCTGACTTTGTAAACTTCTGATGTTTGGGCGAATCCCAAAAAGGGCAAAAAAAAGAGGACGAAAAAATGTTTTTTCATCCTCTAAAGTTAGTTATTCGAATTAAATCTCAATAGGTTTAATAATCACTCAGCAGTAATGGATTATGTTTCTCTGCAGTTGTAATGTGATCGAAACTGGATAACACATCTGCTCTGCCTTTCTTTATACAAATTGTATGCTCATAGTGTGCTGAAAAAGATCCATCTTTAGTTCGAACTGTCCATCCGTCAGCATCATAGATAACATCCCTTGTGCCCATATTAATCATAGGTTCAATGGCTATTACCATGTTATCTTTCAATTTGGGACCAGAACCTTTTTTACCGTAATTGGGAACCTGGGGATCTTCATGTAATTGTTTCCCCAAACCATGTCCAACTAATTCTCTGACTACACCAAAATTGTGTTTTCTTTCTGTAAAATCCTGAATTGCAAATGAAATATCTCCAACACGATTTCCAGAAACTGCTTTTTCAATGCCAAATAACAATGATTGGCGTGTTACAGTCATCAATAATTGATGAGGCTCTGGAATTGGTAAAAGACCGAAAGTATATGCACTGTCTCCGTGAAAACCATTTTTAAAAACACCGACATCAATAGAAACAAGATCACCTTCTTTAAGTTCCTTATTATTAGGAAAACCATGAACTACAGCATCATTCACTGAAATACAAGTTGCAAAAGGATAGCCACGGTAGTTTTTAAAGGATGGTGTAGCCTTGTTATCACTGATAAACTCCTCAGCCCGCTTGTCGAGCAATGATGTTGAGATACCAGGCTTTAATATTGAAGCCAATTCAGCGAGTGTAGCACTTACAAGTAATGCACTCTCGCGGATCAACTCAACTTCAGCGTTGGATTTGATCCGAATCATCTAAAGTTCAGTTGACGAAGCGGTTTGTCTGCCCTGTATTCTTCCACCCGTCATTAATCCGTCATATTGACGCATCAATAGATGGGTTTCAATTTGCTGGAGTGTATCAAGGATAACACCAACCATAATCAGGAGAGAAGTTCCACCAAAGAATGAAGCAAAGGATTGAGTTACTCCCAATTGCTGAGCTATACCGGGAAGGATACCAATTGCAGCAAGAAATATTGCACCAGGTAAAGTTATGCGATCCATAACCTGACCAATGTAATCAGCAGTTGGCTGACCTGGCTTTACACCTGGGATAAATCCATTGTTCTGCTTCAGGCTGTCTGCCATCTGCTTAGGATTAAAAATAAGTGCAGTGTAGAGGAATGTGAAAGCAATAACCATCACAACATATATAGTCATATACCATACATTACTGGGGTCATTGAAAATACGGGCAAGACCTTTTCCTGATTCCAAATTGGTGAATGACGCCAATGTAGGGAGGAACATAATTGCCTGAGCAAATATGATTGGCATTACACCAGATGCGTTGACTTTAAGTGGAAGAAACTGTCTGGCTCCTGTCATTGATTTACTACCAACCAGTTGCTTAGCGTAGCTGATAGGCACCTTACGAACACCTTGAACAAGGAGAATAAGACCAAGTATAATTGCAATGAGGAAAGCAATCTCAACCAGGAAAACAAGAAGTCCACCGCCACCACCAACTTGCTTGGCAGCAAATTCACCGATAAATGACTGAGGAAGCCTGGCCAAAATACCAACCATGATGATGATTGAAGTACCATTCCCCAAGCCCTTATCCTGAATTTTCTCTCCAAGCCACATAACAAATAATGTACCTGCAGTGAGAACAATTACAGTTGACAACCAGAAATAAGGCTGATAAGCCTCAATCATAGCGTCCCTGCTAACATTTTTCAAATATGCCACATAGGCCGCTGCCTGAAAAACGGTAACTATTGCAGTCAGATAACGAGTCCAGTTATTGATTTTTTTCCTGCCGCTGTCTCCTTCTTTTTGTATTTTTTGCATCTGAGGGACAAGAATTGTCATCAGTTGCATAAAGATAGAAGCCGAGATATATGGCATTATACCCAATGCAAAAATTGAAGCATTGGAAAATGAACCACCTGCAAAAGTATCAAAAAGTCCAAGCAGACCTTTTTTAGCACTTTCAAGATCCAATTTATTAGGATCTATACCCGGGAGGGAAACATGAGAACCGAAGCGATAAATGAGAATAAGCAAAAGCGTTACAGTGATTTTGCTTCTTAATTCATCAATGCTCCAGATATTCTTAACAGTTTGAATGAACTTCTTCACTGGAAAATATTTTTATCCGTTGTCAATCTAATAGTTTTGGCTACTAAATATCGGGAATTATTTGATTATTTCAACAGTTCCACCTGCTGCTTCGATTATAGCCTTAGCTTTTTCACTTACTGCATTAACCCTGAATGTCAGTTTTGCAGTAATTGCGCCATTGCCTAGTATTTTAACTTTATCAGTACGGTTAATCAGACCATTACCATAAAGATTCTCCATGCTAAAGTCAGAAAGACCATATTTTTCAACAAGTGTATCTACCTGTCCCAAGTTAAATACTTTGTACTCTACCCTACTGATATTTTTGAAACCAACCTTAGGAATCCTACGCTGAATAGGCATCTGTCCACCTTCATGGCTCTTCTTACTTTTATAACCAGCGCGGCTTTGACCACCTTTATTACCTTTTGTAGATGTTCCACCATGACCTGATGCTTCACCACGACCAATTCTTTTGGATTTCTTAGTTGCTCCTTTAGCTGGCTTTAAATTGTGTAAATTCATTTTATTTTTTTTTACTCAACGCAGTCCCCTGAGACCACTCGTATTAAATATACTTATATAAAAGACAACAGGGATTGTCTAAATTTCTTCAACCTTTACAAGGTGATTAACTTTCCTAACCATTCCAAGGATCTGAGGTGTTGCATCCAACTCAACAGTAGCATTCAGTTTCTTTAAACCAAGTGCTTCCATGGTTCTTTTCTGACGTTCCGGACGGTCAATTACGCTTTTTACTTTAGTTATTTTCAGCTTTTTCATATTGAAACCCCAGGGGATTAAATGTTTGATAATGAGCTCTGGAATGATTAACCGTTAAATACTCTTTTCAGGGCAATTGTACGGGTTTTTGAAACATTGATAGGCTCACGTAGCATTGCCAGTGCCTTGAATGTAGCCTTAACCACATTGTGAGGATTGGCTGAACCAAGTGATTTGGCAAGAACGTCAGTTATACCTACACTTTCAAGTACTGCACGCATACTACCGCCTGCAATCACACCGGTACCATGGGCTGCTGGTTTGATAAGAACTTTAGCCGCACCTTCCTTGCAAAACTGATCATGGGGAATAGTGCCTTTCATCACAGGAACCTTAATGAGGTTTTTCTTGGCATCTTCGATACCTTTTGTAATTGCCTGCTGAACCTCCTTTGCCTTACCCAGTCCATGACCTACAACACCCTGCTCGTTTCCAACAACTACAAGTGCAGAGAAGCTGAAAGCACGTCCACCTTTGGTTGTTTTAACAACACGGTTTATAGCAACAACTTTCTCCTTCAACTCAAGGTCTCCGGCTTTGACTCTGGTGTAATTTACTTTTGACATCTATTGAAAATTGATAAATGAATAAATTGGTAATTAGAATTGGAGACCTCCTTCACGGGCGCCATCTGCAACTGCTTTTACGCGACCATGGTAAAGGAATCCACCTCTGTCGAAAACACAGGTTGATAAACCAAGAGAAATAGCCTTTTGAGCAACAGCAAGTCCAACCAGTTTACCTTTTTCAGACTTGTTTACTTTTTGCGCTGCTATATCCTTGTCGCGCGATGATGCTGATGTAAGGGTTACGCCATTAACATCATCTATCATCTGCACATATATTTCAGTGTTACTTCTGAAGACACTGAGCCTGGGCTTTTGTGCCGTTCCTGAAATTTTTTTACGGATCGTGTATTTGATCCTCTGTTTTCTTAATGCTTTTACGTTCATCTTATATTAATTTGACCTGATGCTGCCAGGATAGTTAACGATTTTTATTTACCAGCTGATTTACCTGCCTTGCGACGGATGTATTCACCTTTGTATTTAACACCTTTACCTTTGTATGGCTCAGGTTTCCTTAATCCCCTGATTTTGGCTGCAACCTGACCGAGGAGTTGCTTATCAGCTCCTTCAAGAAAAATTCTTGGGTTATCACCCTTTTCCTGAGTTGTTCTTAAAGAAAGCTCAGCAGGAATTTCAAAAATGATGTTGTGCGAATAACCAAGAGACAAATCGAGTGTGTTTCCCTGATTTGCAGCCTTATAACCTACACCAACCAATTCCAATTCTTTCTTGAAACCGGTAGTAACACCAACAACGAGGTTACTGATCAGCGCTCTGTAAAGACCATGAAGGGCACGGTGCCTGATTTGGTCAGTTGGACGCTTGATTTCAACAGTGCTACCATTTATTTCGATGATGATATCACGGTCAACCAATTGCTTTAATTCACCTTTAGGACCTTTTACAGTTACCATGTTGTCTGAACCAACAGATAATGTGACACCCGATGGAAGTTCAATAAGCTTTTTACCTATACGAGACATACTATTTGATTTAAATTTCTTGCTTTCTCCTGATGGTTTCAGTTCCGTATAGAAAACTTATTGCGCAATCAAGATATCTGTCAAGAAATGATTTTACTAATATATATAGCAGAGTACTTCTCCACCAACATTCTGAGACTTGGCATCTTTATCGGTCAATACACCTTTTGATGTAGAGATGATTGCAACGCCCAAACCGTTTTTAACGCGTTTGAATTCAGAAGGACTAGCATACTGCCTGAGACCCGGACGAGAAACACGCTCCATTGTTTTGATTGCGGGCTCCTTGGTAGTAGGATCATATTTGAGAGCTATTTTAATAACTCCCTGCTTGGAATCATCCTCAAACTTATACTTCAAGATATAACCCTGGTTGTATAAAATTTCGGTCATCCGCTTTTTCAGGTTAGAAGCGGGAATTTCCACGATTCTATGTCCTGCCATCTGTGCATTCCTGATTCTGGTCAGGAAATCTGCAATTGGATCTGTTGTCATATTATTTTCCCTCCTTAGCTCCGCCAGAGCGGACTTATTTAGGCTTTTATTTGTTAATTATCTGTTTAGTCCTGTTCTGTTTACCAGCTGGCTTTCCTTACTCCAGGAATCTTTCCTGCCAAAGCCATGTCCCGGAAGGTAACCCTGGATAAACCAAAGAACCTCATGTAACCCTTAGGTCTTCCAGTGAGCTGACATCTGTTTTTCAGGCGAACCTTTGATGAATTCTTCGGAAGCTGGTCCAAAGCCTGCCATTCTCCGGCAGCTTTTAATGCAGCGCGTTTTTCTGCAAACTGGGCGACCATTTTCTCCCTTTTTCTTTGCCTGGCTTTAACTGATTCTTTTGCCATATTTCTTAGTTGTATTAAACCCGGGCAGCATGCCCAAATTATTGCTTTTAATCCCTTTTAATGTTTTTGAATGGCATACCAAGTTCTTTCAGGAGCTCATATGCTTCTTCATTATTCCTCGCTGTAGTAACAAATGTAATATCCATTCCTGTTATTTTATTAACCTTGTCAATATCAATTTCAGGAAATATAATTTGTTCAGTTACACCAAGTGTATAGTTACCTCTACCATCAAAAGCTTTCTCACTGATTCCTTTGAAATCACGCACACGTGGTAATGAAGCAGAAATTAACCTATCAAGAAATTCAAACATTTTTACACCACGAAGTGTAACACGTGCACCGATAGGCATGTTTTTACGCAACTTGAAGTTAGAAATGTCCTTTTTGGAACGTGTAGCTACTGCTTTCTGACCTGTAATTGTGGTAAGCTCGTCTACTGCGATATCAATTAATTTTTTATCAGCTACTGCGCCATTAACACCTCTGTTCAAACAGATCTTGGTGAGCTTAGGTGCTTGCATGACTGAAGAATAACTGAATTTTTTCATCAGTGCAGGTACCACTTCTTTCTGGTACTTGGACTGTAACCTGGGTGTATAAGTTGCTGTGCTCATTATTTGATTACCTCCCCTGACTTTTTAGAAATTCTTATTAATTTTCCGTTCTCCCTTGTACGCTTAATCTTTGTAGCCTCACCTTTTGAGGAATCCCACAACATAATATTGCTGATGTGTAAGGAAGCTTCTTTCTTCACCAAACCACCTTTGGTATTCTGGGCAGAAGGCTTAGTATGACGGGTTACAATGTTAACACCCTCAACCAATACCCTGGCTTTGTCGGGGAAAACTTCAAGGACCTTACGTGGTTTCTTGGGGTCCTTATCGTCACCCGCGATAACCACTACGGTATCGCCCTTTTTGATGTTGAATTTGGGTTTGAATCTATTGCTCATCTTCTTTATTTTAAAGCGTTGTTCACGCAGTTTATACGCAATTAAAGTACTTCAGGGGCCAGTGAAATAATCTTCATGTAGCCTTTATCCCTTAACTCTCTGGCTACTGGACCAAAAATACGTGTTCCCCTTGGTTCATCAGCTGCATTCAACAATACAACTGCGTTGTCGTCAAAACGGATATAAGAACCATCCTTCCTGCGAAGTTTATTTTTTGTTCTTACAATAACAGCTTTCGCAACTGTACCCTTTTTAACACCACCTGCAGGGATAGCATCTTTAACAGTAACAACTATCTTATCACCAATTTTGGCATAATCCTGTCCGCTGTTTCCCAGTACACGGATACAGAGTACCTCTTTGGCACCACTGTTGTCTGCTACATTCAATCTGGATTCTTGCTGAATCATTTTATTATATTTTAATCGGCTGTCGCCTTCTGGTTAAACGATTTGTCTATTGACCACTTCGTGAATCCTACTTGGCCTTTTCAATGATATCAACAAGTCTCCAACGCTTTGTCTTACTCATAGGCCTTGTTTCCATGATGCGTACCACATCACCAGGCTTCGCCTCATTTTTTTCATCATGAGCATGGAATTTTGTTGTTTTCTTTACAAATTTTCCATAGATGGGGTGCTTTACCTTTCTTTCAACAGCAACAGTGATGGTCTTTTCCATCTTATCACTAAAGACTACCCCTGTTTTGGTCTTACGAAGTTTTCTATCAACCATTTCTTTCTATTTTATACCCGGCAGTTACCGGATTGTTTTTTAATTGAACTGCTCCAATCAGGCAGTAACCCTTTTCTTTAATTCAGTTTTGAGACGTGCAATATCCTTTCTCAAATCCCTGATACTCATTGGGTTCTCGAGTGGCGTTATGACATGGGCAAATTGCAATTTCTTTAAACGCAATTCATCCTCATTGATTTTGGCCTTAATGTCTGATTCACTCAGGGCTGTAAGGCTTTTTAAAAAATCGATTTTCTTTGACATGGTTCTGTTGTTTAACTTACTTATACCTTATGCTGCAAAATCCCTGCGTACAATAAACTTTGTTTTTATGGGCAGTTTAGCGGCAGCTAAATGCATTGCTTCCTGAGCAACTTCCATAGTAACACCTTCAACTTCAAACAAAATTCTTCCTGGCTCAACTACTGCTGCCCAGAATTCAGGATTACCTTTACCCTTACCCATCCTCACTTCAAGTGGTTTTCTTGTAATTGGTTTATCAGGAAAGATTCTGATCCAAACATTACCTTCACGTTTCATAGCACGTGTCATTGCCTGACGTGCTGCTTCTATCTGACGATTAGTCATCCACACAGGCTCAAGAGCCTTGAGCCCAAATGAACCGAAAGCAAGGGTAGTACCGCGTTTAGCTACTTCTCTTATTCTTCCTTTCTGGGCCTTTCTGTGTTTTGTTCTTTTTGGTTGTAACATGTTGAAGTATTTTTAATGAATACCCGTTAGTAAATTAATTAACCCCTACGATCCCTTGAACCACCACCTCTTCTGTCATCACGTCCACCACCTCTTCTGTCATCACGACCAGTTCCACCGCGTGAATCTCTTCTTTCTGCACCTTCTGATTTTGCTCCAATGATATTTGGATTCAGGTCACGCTTAGCCAAAACTTCACCTTTACAAATCCATACCTTGATACCAATCTTACCGTAAACAGTCTGGGCAAATACTGATGCATAATCGATATCCATCCTGAAAGTATGCAAAGGAACACGACCATCCTTCATCTCTTCTGAACGGGCAATTTCAGCACCACCGATACGACCGCTAGCCTTGATTTTAATGCCTTCAGCACCTAAGCGCATTGTTGAAGCAATAGCCATTTTAATAGCACGCTTATAGTTGATGCGGTTTTCAATCTGCTTGGCAATAGTTTCACCAACAATAGTTGCATCAAGCTCAGGACGGCGAATCTCAAGGATGTTGATTTGTACATCATCCTTTCCAGTGAGTTTTTTCAACTCTTCCTTAATCCTGTCAACCTCACCACCACCTTTACCGATGATGATACCGGGCTTGGAGGTATGGATTGTGATAATTAATTTGTTGAGTGTACGCTCTATAACTATTTTGGCAATACCACCTTTATTGATACGGGCATTGAGGTATCCACGTACCTTATCATCTTCGATAAGTTTATGTGCATAGTCTTTTTTGCTGCCGTACCAGTTGCTATCCCATCCACGGATAATACCTAACCTGTTGCCAATTGGATTCGTTTTTTGACCCATTATGATTCAGTTTGTAAAGTTCTTAATTGTGTGCGTCAACAATAACAGTTACATGATTGCTGCGTTTGCGCATGCGGTAAGCACGTCCCTGAGGAGCA
>JBILSG010000351.1:0-3007 GCA_044372235.1 Chitinophagaceae bacterium | reverse complement strand
CGCCTATGTCAACGCACTTCTCTCTTCTACCAACAATTTCAATCCTCGAAAATATATTGCGAGTAACCATTTTGTAGGCGGACTTGAATATCTCCCCAACAATACGCTGCGGTTTACCATTGAAGGGTTCTACAAGCGTTACAGTAATTATCCAGTAAGCACTTTTGACGGTGTCAGTCTTGCCAATAAGGGAACTGAATTCGGAAGTGTAGGAAATGAACCGGTTACTCAAAACGGATTGGGCAAAGCATATGGCATAGAATTCTTTGCACAGAAAAAACTCACCAAAAGATTTTTCGGAATCCTCAGCTATACTTTCTACCATTCAAAATTCACCGGTATTGATCAAACATATATCCCTGCAAGCTGGGATAACAGACACCTGGTGAGCCTGACATGGGGTTATAAATTCAGAAGGAACTGGGAACTTGGCTTAAAATTCAGGTATCAAGGTGCTGCACCATATACTCCGCTTGACCTTGAAGCTTCCAGGATGAATTACCTGACCGTTGGAACAGGATTGCTTGATGTGAGCAAATACAATACACTGCGCTTAAAACCTTTCCATGCAAGTGACGTGCGTATCGACAAGAAATGGAATTTCAACAGGTTTACCCTGGACCTTTACCTCGACGTAACCAACTGGTATGTTGCCAAAACACCGGGACTGTCTCAATTTACATTCCAGCGTGTTGCCAATGGAACAGCATTTGCCAGTACTGATGGTAATCCTATAAAAGCTGACGGGAGCAATGCCATACCCTTGATTTTAACCAATGAGGATGCATTTTCCACACCCAGTATTGGTTTCATCATTGAGTTCTAATCAGGCAGCAGGTTCAGGGGCATGATAAACTCAAACCTGTTGGGATTGGGCTTGGTCTGAAAAATCCCAGTATCCAGCAGCCTGCTGTAACGAAACCCAAAGCTTACGGCCTGCTGGTTCCACCATTTGGTATCAAAGTAAATTTCCGAACCTACGCTCCGGAGATTAAAAACCCTTTTGGTGCGGAGGCTTTTAAGCGACATATCATCATAAAAGAGGTTTCCACGCACACGCAGGAAATACACAATATTGCCAATACCCAGGTCAGGATAAATAACCGGAAAATGATAGTTGGCTGAATACCTCCACATTCTCGGATAATTGAAAGCCTGATACCCCCTTGCCATGGCAAAACTGTTCGAATAATTATATTGACCTAAGGTATCCCTGCTTTGAAACCCAGCTCCCAAAACAACTGCATGATTTCTGAAAATGCCTGGCAGGTAGAGCTGAGAAGACAATCCAAGCTGCCTTGCACTCAAGTTTCCCAGAGCAAATCTGTTTTGAATTCTCGCTACAAAAGCAAATTTGGGAAAAATATGCTGGAGCGCCTTCTGCGTTTGCATCGACCATACCAGTTGTTGAGAAGAATAGCTAACAAACCTATCGCGGGGTGTCACATTATTCTTACTGTTGTAATCTACAGATAACCCATGAAGCCTGACCTGCAGATCAAGACTCTTAAATAATTTGCCTGCTGTAAAATTCAGGGGTAACTGAAAACCAACGTTGCCCGACCACTCGTTCCATTGTAAATTCCTGGTGCTATCCTTGAAGCTTCTGTTTACTGTATAATTCGTTCCCCCGCTGATCCAGGGATACAATGCACCATAACTGAGTTCAGCACCTACCTTATGTGATCCCTCATTTTCATTGTACACATAATCAACCGAAGACCTTAACGTGTTGAGCACATTCTCACCATATACAGTGAAACTCCATTCAGGTTGTTCATAAAAAGGCCTCCAACTGTGTAGATTGGGAAATGTTCCTTTGTATTTTGTTAAAGCGCCGGAGTTTATGGAATCAGCACTGGAATCGTTTTTAGAAACCGGATAAAGGTCTTTAAGTGACTGGGCTTGAATTTTCACGGCAGGGATGGTGAAGAGTTGCTCACCTGTGGCACGGGGACTACTGAAAACAAGCCTACCATCTCCTTCATGGATATCCCCTGCATAAGTGCCTGTATAAGTTTTTATTAACTGGCCCATCTTGCCTGACTCGAGTTCATGGATCCAGATTTGATTGGTCTGTTCCTGTGATACTGAAAAAATCAGTTTCCCGTTTTTTTGACGCAGGAAGGAAATAGGGGCATTGACAAATGGTACTACAGTTTGCTGATTACCTGTAGCCGGATCGATAGATATTACGCCCGAAGTACCGTCAGGTTTTCTTGCCACGACCAACACAAGAGAATCGTCATCCGTAAAAACCGGATAGCTGAAAAAATATCCTTGCGGATTCGGAAGCGATTGTTCGGGTTTCTTTTTATCCAGGTGGATTAATATCAGATTTGAAGATCCGCCATTTGCCACATTCACTGCAACAACCTTTTCTCCGCTATGTGAGAGATCTGGCGAGAACAGCCTTTTACCCCTGGTAATTCGCTGTTTGGATTTGTCATAAATATTGAAAAGATACAAGTCATTGTACTCCCGCCAGCCCCAGCGCATATCAGGACTATACCCTGTATAAACAATATAACCCCGCTTGTAACTGAAATAATCATCAATACCAATATCTTTTACACCCAAATCAATTCTTTTACCACCGTAAAAGATAGTCCACTTTGGCAGCTCATTATAGGCTTTCCGCAATGCAAGAATAGAATCACCGCCGGTCCATACCGGAAAGAGATGATCTGTAACCAGTCTCTCCGAAGGTTTACTGATCATTTTCAGGTTAGCATCAGCAATGATTTCACGGCTACTCAACCTGAAAGAATCAATTGCACTTTTGACAAACTGATTATACGTTAGTCCGCTATGTCGTTTTACTGCTTTTTGCATGGGGTAGATCAATCCCTTGAAACGAACTGCATCATTGGTTACTTTTCTCCAGAAATCCTCCCCATATTTGTCATAACCATAAGCAACAAGCAAATACCCCAGTTCATAATGATTGGGAACTACATCCTTCAATGAGCCGCTCCTGAGTTTTTGAAAAGCATATTGTCTGTTC
>JBILSG010000350.1:0-3039 GCA_044372235.1 Chitinophagaceae bacterium | reverse complement strand
CAGCTGTGTGAGGCGATGACCGGTTTGGTGGTGATGCGCAAGGCATCATAGAATGTTTTTTCCCCTACATGAGAGATGTCAACAATCATGCCCAGTTCATTCATCCGCTGCACAATCTTTTCGCCCAGGGCGTTCAGTCCGTATGGATGCCCCAGATCTTTCCCCGCCCTTTCATCTGCTGCAGAACTCGCCCAGGAGGTGCTGTTGTTCCAGGTCAGCGTCATATAGCGAGTTCCTCTTTCGTAGAGTTTGTTGAGGTAATCCAGGTTGTCTTCTATCATGTGACCACCTTCCACACCAATCATCGAACCCAGTTTCCCTGATTTTACTGCGCTTTTCAGTTCCGCTGGTGTGCGTACCAGCATCATTTTTCCTGGGTTTCGGGCTATTGTGTTGTAGAGTGTGTCAATTTCTCTGTTGGCGAAGGCATAAGCAGTACCCATCCCATAATTTTCATCACAGAAGATGGAGAAAACCTGTACATCGATGCCACCTTGTTTCATCCGGTTCAGGTCGGAATGGGTGATGCCTTTGAGGTCTTGATCAAAGCTTTTCCCTTTTTCAATACCCGTACTGATGAAATCGTTGTGCGTATCGATCAGCACAGCTTTTTTGTGCAGTTTCAGGTAAGATTGTGCATCGGCACCAGCGGAGATAGACAGGAGTAAAGCGCAAAGTAGCCATTTATTTTGCATGGGATATCAGTTGATGAGCTGGTAGGTGAGAATTTTAAATCGTTCAGCGATGTCGCCGTGTTCTGTGGGATAAGCGTTCTGGAAGAATAGACCCACAACCCTTTCCTTGGGGTCAACCCAGTAAGTTGTTGCGAACATCCCTCCCCAGTCGAATGTCCCTTGATTAGCTGGAGACCTGGCGCTCCCCCTTTCGGTGGTTATACCAAAGCCCAGTCCGAACTTATTGGATCCATTGCTGATATCACCGATCTGATTTTGAGTCATCAGTCTTACAGCGCTCTTACTGAGAATTCTTACACCTTTGTATTCACCCCCGTTCAGCATCATTTGCAGGAAAATACCATAATCCATGATGGTGGAAGATAGTCCGCCACCTCCACTGAACATCTGGAGGTTCATGATGGGGAAGTCGCGGTAAAAAGTACCGTTGATGTTCACCTCCGGATCGGCCTCTTTGAGTTGACCATTCACATTGGAATAGAGGCTTACCAGGCGGTTGTGTTTGGAAGCAGGCAGGTAGAAATAGGTATCATTCATACCCAGTGGCTGGAAGATTTTTTTCCGGAAGAATTCGTCGAGCGTCATCCCTGAAACCACTTCCACCAGGTAGCCGAGCACGTCTGTGTTGAGTCCGTAGGTGAATTTTTCACCTGGGTTGTGGAAGATTGGTAAAGGTGCCAGCCTGTTGATATTTTCCGCCAGGGTGATGCCTTTCACCCCGATGCCTCCTACTACACCGTTTTTGGCGTAGATGGCGTTGGCTTCTTTGGAACCGATTTGTGCATAACCGATGCCAGAGGTGTGCGTCAGCAGATCGCGGATGGTTATTTCCCTTTTGGCCGGTGTGGTAGTGAAGGAAGAATCCTTTTCGTTGAAGTTTGCCAGCACTTTCGGATTGGCAAATGCCGGGATGAATTTTGACACCGGTTCATCCAGCATGAATTTGCCCTCTTCATAGAGTATCATCACTGCCACGCTTGTGATTGCTTTGGTTTGTGAGGCGATGCGGAAGATATGGTCTGTGCGCATCGGCACTTTTTTTTCCTTGCTGGCATAGCCGAACGCTTTGTGGTAGAGCACATTTCCATCCTGTATGATGAGTCCTGCGCCACCTGCCATCCGGTTCTTATCCACCCATTCCTGCATGTTTTTATCGATAATCTGCATCCGCTTCGTGAGGTTCGCCGAATTGCTGGCAGCGGGCTGTGCGAAAAGGGAGAGGTACAGGGAAGTACCCATTAACAGGGAAAACAACTTTTTCATATGATGTTAATATGAACTGAAGTTAATCAAAAAGGAAATTCTTTGGCATTATACCCGATCTGAAGTATTTTGAAGCGTCGAGTATGTATTGGTGGAATTGGTATTCTTCCGAGAAGGCAACCAGTTCATAAGGCGGACGCCAGAGGAGCATAAATCGTTCGATATCTTTTTCAGGAAGGGCGGTGATTTGTCTAACAAGGCCTTTTGTGAAGCGACTGTTGATGAACTTTTGCTGTTCTTCTTCTATCAGCCTGTTTCTGAAGCTCCGCATGGTTTTGTTCTTCCTGAATTTGAAGAGACCGATCAGGCTGTTGGGATCGATGTTTCCGGAAGAGGTCAGTTGCACGCCACCGTTTTCAAAGTTGAAGATTTTGTTATACCGTTCCCTGTTTTCGGCAGAGTCTTGTCGGTATGATTTAGCTATGACTACTACCTCCTTGAGTGTCTGGTAGCGGTCCTGCACCGTTACCTGCAATGCGATATCGAAACCTGCCGGGTAGCGGATGGTACTCACCGGGAAGAAGCTCGTTGATTTGCCTTTGTAGGTGAAGCAGATGGAATCCAGTTTATCGATTGATAATCCGTACCTGCCAATGGAATCAGTGTATGTTATGAGTCCTTTTTTGCTGGTGACCTTCACAAAAGGGATGGAAACCATTCTGGTGGAGTCGTATACCTTACCTGTCAGCCACACCTGACAGACTGCCTTGCCCGAGCTTGCCAGAAGTAGAAATAGGGTGATATGTAGGATTTTTCTTTTCAAACGGTAGTTTCGGTATACAATTTATCAGCTAACCCAGGATTCGATGACAGACGGGAAGTGTTCATGCTCAAGCACATGGATTCTGGCGGCCAGGGAGTCCGGTGTTTCATCCGGATGGATATCAATTGCGGTCTGGAAAATGGTTTTGCCGTGATCGTATTGTTCATCCACCAGGTGGATGGTAATACCACTTTGTTTATCTCCTGCTGCCAGAACAGCTGCATGTACATGTTCTCCAAACATACCCTTTCCGCCGAATTTCGGGAGCAGGGCCGGGTGGATGTTCAGGATTTTATCCTGGTAGGCTGCTATTAGGCC
>JBILSG010000349.1:0-3043 GCA_044372235.1 Chitinophagaceae bacterium | reverse complement strand
TGATCCCTCATTTTCATTGTACACATAATCAACCGAAGACCTTAACGTGTTGAGCACATTCTCACCATATACAGTGAAACTCCATTCAGGTTGTTCATAAAAAGGCCTCCAACTGTGAATATTGAACAGCTTGTCCCGGTATTTTGTAACGCTAAGTTCTGAAGCATCCAGTTTGCCGGTGTCGGCCTGCTGAACCGGCGCAAGATCACTCAATTCACCAAAAGTTTTTTCTTTTGCTGCTTTACTGAATAATTGTTCACCATCTGCAGTTGGACTGCTGTATACAATCTGTTCATCTTCCAGGCGAAGATCACCAGCATAAGCACCGGTGTAAGCTTCAGCAATTGGTCCATGCTTTGCATTACTCAGGTCATGTGCCCAAAGCTGGTTTTTATTTCCCTGAGATACTGAAAAAATAAGCTTCCGGTTTTTCAGGCGCAAAAATGAAAGAGGTGCATTCACAAAGGGTACGATTGTTTCCTCACTGTAATCCTCCAGGTTGATGGCAACTATAGCTGAAGTACCATCCGGCCGTCTGGCGATCACAAAAAGTGACCTATCATCTTCACTGAAAACAGGATGACTATAAAAATGTCCCTTGGGATTGGGTATGATTTTTTCTTTGTCAGGTTGACCAAAACCAAATAATACCAGTTTGGAACTGGAGGCATTATCTACTGAAACTGCTGCTACCTGATCTCCACTATTGGACAGGTCAGGAGAAAAAAGTCGTTTGTTAGTGGTAAGTCTTTTTGTGGACCTATCATAAATATTGAATACAAAAACATCGTTGTATTCTCTCCAACTCCAGCGGGAGTCGGGATGATAACCGGTATACACTACATAGCCCCGCTTGTAGGTGAAATAATCGTCAATACCGATGTCTTTGATGCCCAGATTAATCATTTTGCCCTGGTGGTAGATGGTCCACTTGGGTAGTTCATTGTATCCCTTTCTCAGGGCAAGGATAGAATCACCACCCACCCAAACCGGGAAGAGATGATCAGTTACCAATCGGCTTGAATTAGAGGTAATCTTGACAGATTCAGGATAAACAGAAAAATCCGGACCAATAAGCTTGAATGAATCAATGGCTTTTTTTACAAATGCTGAGTAGGTCAATCCGCTATGGCGTTTTATGGCTATATGCATCGGATAAATCAATCCCTTGAATCTGGCAGCATCATTGGTTACTTTTCGCCAGAAATCCTGACCAAAACTTCCATAGCCATATGCCACCAAAAGATATCCCAGTTCATAATGATTGGGAACCACATCTTTCAAGGAGCCGCTTCTCAGTTTTTGAAAAGCATATTGTCTGTTCGCTGACCACAAAGACCTGAATGGGTCCATGAATGCGGGCAAACGACCTCTCCCCTGATTCAGGTAACGGGTTTCGGTAAAAACAGCATCTCCCTCAAAAAACCAGTCGGGTATGGATGCCGCATTGGCCAAAGCCTGACCCTGTTCACCAGCTATCAGGTAGGCAAATTTTGATAACCCCTTTCTGAAATTACTGTATTGTTGTACATGTCTGTATTCATGAATTGCCAGGTTATCAATCCAGCTGGTAGATCCGAGTGTCAGGGCATTTTGAAGTGGTGTGAGGTAGAATTCAGACCTCCAAGGGCCAAGGCCAACATAGGCGTTTGAAACCAGCGGCAAAGGTTGCAGAACAATTGGTATTTTCCGTGAAGCCTCTCCTAGGCTATACTGCTTATCTATTTCCTGTGCCGTGATGAGTTGCTGTACCCTTTTTGCAGCTCCTGACAATTGCTCAGGGTAAATTATATTGGCATATTTACCTTGCAATGATTTGAATTTCAATTGCGTAGGATTTCCACCAAATCGCTGCCCAAAAACAAATGAATGAGCAATCAGGATGACAAATAAAACTACTGTACTAGCTCTTAAGCAAACACCTGTATTCATTTGAAAATCAATTATTTGATACAAAAAGCCACGTAACTATCCCCTTTTTTGGTTCCCAGTTTATTCCCTCCGCAAGCAATAACAATATATTGCTTTCCTTTGACTTCATAAGTACTGGGTGTTGCAAAGGCAGCAGCAGGTAATTCCGTCTGCCATAATAATTGTCCTGTTTTTTTATCAAAAGCCCGGAAAGTCTCATCCCTTGTAGCTGCTATAAAAAGTAATCCACCGCGGGTTACCACAGCACCGCCATAGTTCTCTGTGCCTGTGGGAGGAATCCCTCTTGTAGTCAGTTCCTTATATTCCCCCAATGTTTTTTTCCAAACGTGCTTACCGGAATTCAGGTCGATGGCCGTTAGGGTACCCCAGGGAGGTGTAATGGCTGGATAACCATTTTTATCCAGGAACTTGGTATAACCATCAAACGTATAAGGCAGGGTTGTTGATGATGCGGTTTCGACATTTGATTGTTTTTCATTGCCCATCAGAAAATCAGTGAGTGTATTTAATTGATTTGGATCAAGTTGAGGGAAACCCGGCATCATTCCTTTACCACCTTTAATTACGTCTTGTATTTCTTTTCTTGTTTTCCGGTTTTGGAGTTGCTGAAGTGATGGATATCCTGCTGCTGGCTGACCGCTTAAATCATCCCGGTGACATACTGCGCAATTTTGAAGATACAATGAATTTCCGGGCGACACCGACCTGACTTTCCGGGCAGGATTAAGTTTGATGATATTGGGAACTTCATTGGAATTAACATAAAGCAATCCACTTTCTTGATCAAATGCTGCTCCACCCCATTCTCCTCCACCATCAAATCCTGGTAAGATGAGTGTCCCTTCCACTGTGGGGGGAGCAAAAACTTCCTTCCTGAATTTTCTCCACTGCTCCAGTAACTGGGCATAATTTTCTGCCCAGGGATTTATTTCATTTTCATGGAATCCCTGTCTTGCAAAAGGACCTGGTGCAACAGGAATCGGCTGGGTTGGAGAAAGGAATTCACCCTGCACCCCGTCTGTTGGAACGGAAACTTCTTGTATATCGAATAAGGGCGTTCCGTTCTCACGGTCAAAAACATATACATAACCCTGCTTGGTGATTTGTGCAA
>JBILSG010000348.1:0-3050 GCA_044372235.1 Chitinophagaceae bacterium | reverse complement strand
TGCTGTTTGGAAAACAGGAGGTAATTCCTGCAGGTGGAGAGCAAGTTAATGAAATTGGTTAAAAAAAGTACAATGGTTAAAAAAAATTAAAATTCTTCAAATTCGGCGCAAACTTCCTGCTCAAATGACATCACAAACATTCCTCATTTATTATCAATTAATAATTAAATAACGATATATTTACGTTCCACAAAACAGAGAAAAATGAGATCAAACCAAACGATGAGAACGGCTGCTCTTGCCACGCTGTTCCTAGCCAGTCAACTGCTGGGCTTTGCCCAAAACCGCAGGCCGGCCCCTCCACAGGCCCCTACACCTGCCAAAACAGATACCGTTAAACCTGCAGCACCCGCAGGAGCCAATGCCATGGGAGCCTCCCGTGGAGCAGCCAACGGACCAAAAGCCTATAAGGATGTAATTACAGCCAAAGCCAAGACCACTAAAGGGCTGTTTACCGTTCACAAGGTAGAAGACAAATATTATTTCGAAATTGACGAAAAACTCTTCGGAAGGGAAATCATGGCAGTAACCCGTTACACCAAAGTTGCCGGTGGCGGTGGTGTTTATGGTGGTGAACTGGCCAACCAGCAGGTTGTGAAGTTTGAAAAAGGTCCGGATAACAAGATTTTCATGCGCGTTGTTACCATCATCAGCGTTGCAGACTCCAGTCAGCCTATTTACAAAGCAGTTTCCAATTCCAATCTGGACCCGATTGCGGCCTCTTTTCCGGTTGCTTCCCTGGGTAAGGATTCCACTGGTGCTGTCATTGACGTTACGGATTTCCTGAAAGGAGATAACCAGGCAGTTTCTTTAAATGCTTCATCCAAAAGAAGGCTGAATCTCTCCATGTTGCAGGGTGATCGCTCTTATATTGAAACAATTAAGAGTTTCCCCATCAATACCGAGGTTAGAACAGTAAAAACATTCTCTTCGTCTGCAGGTGGTGGTATTCCTTCTCCTTTCCCATCCGCAAGCCTTCCCGCAGCTTCAGCTGCAGGTGCTGTAACCATCGAAACCAACACTTCCTTCATCATTCTGCCTGAAAAACCAATGCAGAAAAGAACCAATGATGTGCGTGTAGGTTACTTTGCAGACGATTATACTGTTTACTCTGATAATCAGCAAAAAGTTGAAACTGAGAACTTCATTGTTCGCTGGAAACTGCAACCTCGCAAGGAAGACATGGAAAAATGGAAAAAAGGTGAACTAGTTGAGCCTGAAAAGCCTATCATTTACTACATCGATCCTGCAACCCCCAAAAAATGGAGGCCTTACCTGATCAAAGGCATTGACGACTGGCAGGTAGCCTTTGAAAAAGCGGGCTTCAAAAATGCCATCATGGGCAAAGAGTGGCCTGAGAATGATAGCACTATGAGTTTGGAAGACGCCCGTTTTTCTGTTATCCGTTACTTTGCTTCAGACATCGCCAACGCTTATGGCCCGAATGTACATGACCCACGCAGCGGTGAAATCCTCGAAAGCCATATCGGATGGTATCACAATGTTATGAGCCTGGTTCATGACTGGTATTTTGTACAGACAGCAGCTGTTGATGCTGATGCCCGCAAAATGACATTCGATGACGACCTGATGGGTAACCTGATTCGGTTTGTATCTTCTCATGAGGTTGGTCACACACTGGGTCTCCGCCATAACATGGGATCAAGCAGCAAGACGCCAGTTGAAAAACTGCGCGACAAAAACTGGGTTGAAGCAAATGGTCATACGGCTTCCATCATGGACTATGCCCGTTTCAATTATGTTGCTCAGCCAGAAGACAACATCAGCAAATCCGGACTGTTCCCCAAAATTGGTGACTATGACAAGTGGGCAATCGAATGGGGATATGGTTATGGCGCTGGAGATGTTGAAGCAGATAGCAAGCAAAGAAATAAATTGTACAACGAGCGTATTGCCAAAAATCCGCGCATATGGTTTGGCACTTATGAATATGGCAACATGGCCGACCCTAGAACACAGAGTGAAGACCTGGGAGACAATGCCATGAAAGCCAGTGAATATGGTATCAAAAACCTGAAGCGGATTGTAGCAAACCTGCCTGAATGGACCAAAGAAGAAGGTAACAAGTATGAAAACCTATCTCAAATGTACCGTCAGGCAATTGGACAATTCAACCGCTACATTGGTCATGTTTCCAGGAATATTGGTGGCTATTATGAAACCCAGAAAAGTGTTGAGCAGGATGGTGCTGTGTTTGAGGTTACTCCAAAAGCAATGCAGAAAGAAGCTGTAGCCTTCCTCAACGCGCAACTCTTCACTACACCAACATGGATGCTCGACAACAAAATCCATGACAGGATCAATAGTCCGACCAGCGATATGCTTGGTTCTCTTCAAGACAATACATTGGCAAGCATTTTGTCCTCTGCAAGGCTCACAAGGATGGCCACTGCTTCCAACAGATTTGCAAACGCCTATGGTGTTGATGAATTGCTGACAGACCTTAAAAAAGGAATCTGGAGTGAATTACCTGCGAGAAAGAAAATTGATGGTTACAGGAGAAACCTGCAAAAGAGTCATGTAGAGCGCATGATTTCTCTACTCGGCGGCGGTGGATCTTCCCTCACCATCAGCATGAGCGGTGCAATATCTTCCGGACCTGACCCAAAGAAAACAGATGTTACTTCTGTTGTGCGTGCACAGTTGTCTTCTCTCCGTGCTGAAGCCCTTGCAGCAGCAGCAGGTAGCACAGACAACATGAGCAAATATCACCTGCAGGATGTTGCAGAGCGTATCAAAAGAGCGCTTGATCCCAAATAAATAGGTTAGCGCAGGTGCGGATGACACCCTTAACGCGAAACGCCTTCCTCCGGAAGGCGTTTCGCGTTTTAATATGCTGGTAAATAAATTGATTAAAAACTTTTACTCGTAACGCAGGGCTACTATGGGATCCAGCTTTGCAGCTTTCATAGCTGGATAAAGTCCTGCTACCAATCCTACAATAGAACAAATAAGTATCCCGATACTCACAATATTCCAAGGCACAAAAAAGGGTGTGTCCATGAGGCTGCCTACCAGATTGCCAATCA
>JBILSG010000347.1:0-3053 GCA_044372235.1 Chitinophagaceae bacterium | reverse complement strand
GGCACAAAGGCAAACAGGTCCCCAACTGAAAGTACTCGATAAAATCGCCACAGATCAGCAGATCATTGAAACAGAGCGCTATGAGCGGGCAATGAAATTGGCTGCTCAGAAGGGATGGAAACTGACTTTACTGGACGACAAGGGCAATACCGCAAAATTGGTTGGTGTTGACGACAAAGGCTTTCCGATGTATGTAGGCACACAAAGCAACCTGGTGGCTGCAGCAACCATTGGAACAAGCAGGCTATGGACTGGAGGGAGCTCAGGGCTCAACCTCAACGGGTCTAATGTCTTATTGCTCAATAAACTTGGTATATGGGATGGTGGATTGATCAACCAGACCCACGTTGAATTCGGGGGCAGGATCACACCAAAAGACAATGCTACTGGGGTAGACGGACATGCAACCCATGTTGCAGGAACCCTGATTGCATCTGGTGTCAACCCTGCTGCCAAAGGCATGGCCAACGGCATCCCTGGCATCTGGGCTTATGACTTTACCAATCACCTTGCTGAGATGGCTGTAGCATCACCAAACCTGCTCGTTTCAAATCACAGTTATGGCTCAATAGCAGGCTGGCGCTTCAATTCAGGGCAGTCTCGCTGGGAATTCTGGGGAGCTCCGGGAGCTTTGGAAGACTGGAAATTCGGAGCCTATTCCACTGAAGCCATGTTGTGGGATTCAATTGCCTACTTTGCGCCAAACTACCTGATTGTAAAATCTTCAGGCAACAACAGGAATGAAAAAGGTCCGGCGCTGGGCACCACCTTCTGGAGACAAAACGAAAGCAATCAGTGGATCAACGCAGGCGCACGTGGAGCAGACATCAGCGACCAAACTGAATATGACCTGCTTCCTACTTATTCAACCTCTAAAAACAGCCTTACTGTAGGCAATACTGCACTTATTCCGGGTGGATATACCAATCCTTTAGATGTGTTTCTGGCGGCGAGTAGCTCAGTAGGACCAACAGACGATGGCAGGATCAAACCTGATGTGGTTGCCCCTGGTTCTGCGATCACCTCAACCACCACCGGAAGCAATTCGGGCTACGCTACCCTTTCCGGCACCTCCATGTCCTCACCAACAGTTGCAGGATCTGCTGTGCTGCTGGAGGAATTATTCATGAAAAAAAACAACAACAGATTTGCCTGGTCATCCACCATCAAAGGTCTGATCATCCATACCACGGATAAAGCCACAACAGTACCCGGACCAGATTACCTGCATGGATGGGGGCTCGCCAACATCGCCAAAGCAGCCAGTGTACTGAATAATTCAACTAATAACTTGGTAACAGAACAAAACCTCCGGAACGACTCCAGTTATTCTGTAAAGGTTGTAGCATCCGGAAAAGGTCCGCTTACTGCAACGATTTGTTGGACAGACCCTGCAGGTCAGGCTGTTGCAACAAATACGCTGGATGATGGAACCAAAAAACTTGTTAATGACCTGGACATCAGAATCACACAAGGCAGCAAAACTTTTTTACCCTGGAAATTAAACGGACTGGCTCCGAGAGCAGCTGCCACAAGAGGAGACAATGATGTTGACAATGTAGAAAAAATTGAAGTGGATTCAGTGCTTCTTGGAGAGACCTATACCATCACGGTAAAACACAAGGGGAAATTCACCTATGGCGACAGTACCCAGAATTTTTCTTTGATCATATCAGGGATTGGTGGTAATGCCTATGCAACATCTGCACCATCAGCTGGTTCCGGATCTTATATAGACACCCTGTCTTTTGTTGGCATCAAAACAAAATTCAAAGATACCTGTGCAAGCTATACAGACAATCGGATGCAAACAGGGGTCATTGAGTCAGGAAGTGCTGACACCCTTTTTCTCAGGGTGAAAAGCTGTGACAACTCCAACAATACGCGGTATGCAAAAGTATTTATAGACACAAATAACGATGGCGACTTTACAGATGCCGGAGAACTCTTTGCTACAAGCGGCGCCTTGCTCAATGACAGCATATTCAAAGCACCCGTTAGCCTGCCCAATGGATTTACTGCAGGCGACAAAATGCTGATGAGACTGATTGTGTCAGAAACCAGTGACCCGGCTGCAATACAGCCTTCCGGCACTTACAATAAGGGAGAGACACAAGACTATACCCTCATAGTAGCAAGGCCTTCAAGGGATCTGGGCATCAATGAATTGGTTTACCCATACGGCGGAGAATGTGCTGACGGAACCCAATATGTAACCATTGAAATGAAAAATTTTGGCACAAAAGAATTGCGGAATATCCCGCTTTCAGTAGATATAAGGGAAAACGGCAACACGCTGAAAACAATTACAGGCGTTTTCAATGGTCCACTTACACCCGGCACAACAACTGAATACACGTTCCAGACTCCGTTTGTGATGAAAGAAAACAGCAGGTATAGTTTTGATGTGAAATCCGGACTCACAACAGATCAGAATGCTGAAAACAATGCCGTGATAACAGAAGTAAGTTCTAATGGACCCGGACAAGCACTGACTTCCCTCCAGGCACTGGTCTGTAACAACGCATCAGCCCAGCTGAAAGGTTCGGTTACCCAAGGCAACTTCATCAGCTGGTTTGTTTCAGACACTTCCTCCATGCCTTTTGCAACTACAGCCAATAATATCGTAGCCAGCACAAACACCATTACAACCGATAAAAAATATTATGCGGCACGTAACAGTCTTTCTGGAAGTGTGGGACCCAAAGACAAACTTATTTTCCCTTCAGGAGGCTATAACCAGTTCAATGGCAATTTTGTGCGGTTTTCCAATACAGCACCCATGATAATGGAGTCTGTGAAAATGTATGTTGGCAATCCCGGCAAAATCAGGATCATCTATGCAGACATAGCCAGCGAGCCTGGCGATGGCAGTTACAGTTATTTTGTTCGCGATGAACGTACCTTTATCGTGTCCAATTCTAGGCCAGTTGCACAAGGCGGTGTGCTGAATGAAAATGACCCGAACGATAAAGGCATGGTATTCAACCTCAATTTCGGGGTATTCGAGCCGGGAAACCATATCCTCATCATGCAGTGTACAGAAGGAGCCA
>JBILSG010000346.1:0-3063 GCA_044372235.1 Chitinophagaceae bacterium | reverse complement strand
CCACCGCCAAAGGGGTGATGGCGCCACAGTGCGGACTGGCACCGGGTTTGATTGGCATCATCGGTGCAGACCTTGCCAAGCGTTTCACCAAACTGCGTGACATTGAACTGCGTGTTGGCGCATTGCCCCGCTATCCAAACGGACTCCTCGCATACTCCTTCACCTGGTCGCCAGCGGGTGTTATCAATGAATACATCAACGACGCGGAAGTCATCCACAACGGGGTAAGGAAGATGGTGCCTTCGTTAGACGGACTGGAAAGTATAAATATTGAAGGACGTGATTATGAAGCTTTTAGCACTTCAGGCGGACTGGGAACGATGTGCGAAACCTATGCCGGCAAAGTTGATACCCTGAACTACAAAACCATCCGCTACCCAGGCCACGCCAAACTGATGCGCTTCCTGTTGTATGAACTGATTCTGAAAGACAAAAGGGAACTGACTGAAGAAATCCTCACCGAAGCCAAACCTCCCGTTGCTGAAGATGTTGTTCTGGTATACGCAGTAGTGGAAGGATGGAAGGGTGATGCGCTGGCAAGGGAAGAATATTACCGCTCCTTTCAGCCCATCTCAGTCAATGACAGAATCTGGAGGGCTATCTCATGGACCACCGCCGCATCCATTGCAGCAGTAGTGGAAATGGTGGCTGATGGCAAACTGCCACAACAAGGCTTCATCAAACAGGAAGAAATCAATTTCAATGCCTTTCTGCAAACACAGAACGGACAATTGTTTACCGCATAAAATTATACAATGGAAAAGCTACAAGAACTACAGATTGTCATGGATGCGCTGATGAGCCAATACAGTGCCCGGGTTCCTGATGTAAATAAAATTGTGGATGCCATGATCAGTGAGGGTATTATTTCCAAAGCGGCTGACATCCAAAACGACCATATTGCCTTCCGGACACTGGGTGTAGCCCACCTGGGAATCACTTCACTGGAAAAGATCTTCCTTCATTATGGTTACACCAAAAGGGAACACCTCAACTTCGAATCCAAAAAGCTCGATGCCTACTGGTATGCCCCGCCGGCACCTCAATTTCCACGTATTTTCATCAGCGAATTGCGGGTGCATGAGCTGAGCGAAAAAGCACAGGAAATACTCAGGTCCTACACCAATGAAGTAAAAAATGATCCAGTAGATGACCTCAACCTGAATGACCCCAAAGCTGTGGGAGCATTCCTGCACACCAGTTTATGGCATCTCCCCACCATTGAAGATTATCAGGCACTCCTCGCTGAATCTGAATATGCATCCTGGGTTATCTACAACCGGTACTACCTGAACCATTACACCATCAGCTTACACCACCTACCTGAAGCATACAACACCTGTGTACAATTCAACGATTTCCTGGAAAGCATTGGAATCAAACTGAACGACTCGGGCGGCAAGATCAAAACCAGTCCGGACGGACTCCTCAGCCAGAGCTCAACCGTTGCTCAGGTCATCGAGGCTCCGTTTGCAAACGGACAAACACTGCCCATCGCAGGTAGCTATGTGGAATTCGCAGAACGCAGGGTATTACCTGAGTTCGCGGGTATCGACCGGAAAGACCTGAAGCGGGAACACTTCAGGGATGGCTTTGAAGCTGGCAATGCAGACAAAATTTTCGAAAGCACCTTTACATCACAACTCAAAAAGTGAACCATGATCAAAGCGGCATTGGAATCTCTACACATCGAACAACTTAACCCGGGCATCTCAACAGGTACAAAACACTGGCATGGTGGCGGAACGGAAATTTCATCTATATCACCGGTTGATGGCTCTGTTATAGGAAAGACAAATCTCCCAACCGAATCAGACTACAACCAAGTTATGGAAGCCGCTTCAAAAGCGTTTCAGCACTGGCGGCAGGTTCCTGCCCCGCGGAGGGGTGAGATCGTGCGACTGATTGGCAACAGGCTGAGAGAACACAAGGATGCGCTGGGCCAATTGGTATCTTATGAAATGGGCAAAAGCCTGCAGGAAGGCTGGGGTGAAGTGCAGGAAATGATTGATATCTGTGACTTCGCTGTAGGGCTTTCCAGGCAGCTATACGGACTCACCATGCACTCTGAAAGACCCAACCACCGGATGTATGAACAATATCATCCCCTGGGCGTAGTGGGCGTCATTTCGGCCTTCAATTTTCCTGTGGCGGTATGGTCGTGGAACGCCATGATAGCCTGGGTCTGCGGTAACACCTGTGTATGGAAACCCTCAGAAAAAGCACCGCTGTCAGCCATCGCATGCCAGCATATTGTTGCCACTGTCTTTGCTGAAGAGGGCATACCAGAAGGTGTTTCCTGTTTACTAACCGGAGACGCACTCATTGGCAAACTGATGGCAGAAGATCCAAGGATACCCCTGCTATCGGCAACCGGCTCCACCCGGATGGGCAAAGCAGTAGCCACTGCCGTAGCAGGAAGGCTGGGAAGAAGTCTGCTGGAATTGGGCGGTAACAATGCCATTATCATCACACCGGAAGCTGACTTAAAACTAGTTGTGCCAGCCGTGGTTTTCGGAGCTGTGGGTACAGGCGGACAACGATGCACCACCACACGCAGGCTGATTGTGCATGAAGCGGTTTATGAGCAGGTGAAGGAAGTACTGGTGAAAGCATACGGACAACTCAAGATTGGCAATCCGCTTGAAGCAGGTGTGCATGTGGGTCCACTCATCGATCAGGATGCTGTCAGTGCTTTCAGTAAGGCACTGGAACAAGCCACTACAGAGGGAGGCAGATTGCTCACAGGCGGACAAACACTGACAAGTGATCAAAATCATTCAGGATGCTATGTGCATCCAGCCATCGTAGAGATGCCAACTCAAAGTGCAGTTGTACAGGAAGAAACCTTTGCACCCATACTCTACCTCCTGCGCTATTCAAGTCTGAATGAGGCCATTGCCTTGCAGAATGCAGTTCCGCAGGGACTCTCCTCAGCCATCTTTACACGCAACATATTGGAAGCTGAACAATTCCTGTCTGTGGCAGGATCAGACTGTGGTATTGCCAATGTCAACATCGGCACTTCAGGTGCAGAAATTGGTGGCGCATTTGGTGGTGAGA
>JBILSG010000345.1:0-3066 GCA_044372235.1 Chitinophagaceae bacterium | reverse complement strand
GCATTGGTATGAAAGCCGCAAGCCGTCAGCTTAATATCCAGGGAAATGGCAAACTTGACCTGGAAATGAGTGAAGAAATCAGAAGTCTTAAAACTGCTGTAATCATTGCAAACAGGCAATCCAACGTAAGGGGCATGCAAATGGGTGTGGAAAGGCTAAGCATCAAATCAATCAAACAGATCCCTGCAGTATTGGGTGAAACAGATATCCTGAGGTCGCTGCAAACACTTCCAGGTGTTACCTCTGTGGGTGAAGGAACAGCAGGATACAATGTACGTGGTGGTGGAGCAGACCAAAATCTGCTGCTTTTAAACGACATGACCATCTACAACCCAACACACCTTTTTGGTTTCTTTTCGGCTGTTGACCCGGAAGTAGTCCGTGGCCTGGAATTGTACAAAAGTGCCATCCCGGAAAGACTTGGAGGCAGGATTTCATCTATCATGGATGTAGGCACCAAGGATGGCAATTCAAAAAAAGTTACTGCAACTGCCGGTATTGGTCCGCTTACAAGCAAATTTACCGTAGAGGGTCCAGTTGCTTCCGAAAAAACAACATTCCTGGTGGGTGGAAGAACTACATATTCCAACTGGTTTCTCAAATACCTGCCTGATGCAACCTTCAACAGAAGCAGTGTAAATTTTAGCGATCTGATGGTGCACATGACGCATGAATTTTCCGACAAAGACAAGGTTTATCTTTCTGGATACCTGAGTAACGACATGTTCAGACTCAACCAGGATTCTACCTACAGCTATGCCAACAAGAACTTCAGGGTTAAATGGAAGCATAATTTTTCCAGTAAATTTTATCAGGTTTTTTCTGCTGGAATGGACCAATATAATTATTCCGTTAAAGGCAGAAACAATCCAAAAGACGCTTTTGACCTGAATTTCGGGATGAAGCAATGGAGTGCCAAAACAGATTTTAAATATGTACCCAATAACAAACAGGAAATAAATTTCGGGGTTCAACATATCCTCTACAACCTGGAACCAGGTAAACTATTGCCTACAGATACGGCTTCTTTGGTGCGTTCAAAAATTCTGCAACGAGAAAAAGCGACAGAATCCACACTTTACCTCGGAGACCAGTACAGACTGAATAATAAATTCTCCCTGCAGGGCGGAATCAGGTATAGCTTTTACAGAACATACGGTGCAAGGTCATCCTTTACCTACAAACCAGGTCTACCCCGCAATACAGCCAATATCAGTGGCACGGAAACTTTCGGGGAAGGGGAAACCATTCAAACCTATCATGGACCGGAGTTCAGGGTATCAGCAAGATATCTGCTTACAACAAGGACTTCATTCAAACTCAGCTTCAACACCCTGAGGCAGTATATCCACATGATTACAAATACAACTGCACTCTCCCCAACAGATATCTGGAAATTGAGTGACCAGTTTATCAAACCTCAGATCGGACAACAAGTTTCATTGGGTTTCTATACGCAGCCCGGCGACAAGGGAGATGAATTTTCAATAGAAACCTATTACAAAACAAGCAACAACTATCTCGATTACAAAAGTGGTGCACAATTGGTTTTGAATGGCAACATTGAACAGGATGTACTGAATACACGTGGCAAAGCTTTTGGTGTTGAAGTTTTGTATAAAAAACCAATGGGTAAGCTGAACGGCTGGTTAAGCTATACATTCCTGAGAAGCTTTCTCCAGGTAAATGACCCGATTGCGGGTGAAGTCATCAATAAAGGAAATTTCTATCCAGCGAACTTCGACAAACCCCATATTGCAAGCCTTGTGGCCAACTATAAATTCACACAACGCTTCAGTATTTCACTGACATCAACATACAGTACAGGCCGACCCGTAACTTATCCGATAGGTGTATTCAACATGGGTGGTGCACAGCGGGTTTACTATTCTGAAAGAAATGCATTCCGAATTCCTAACTTCTTCAGAACAGATCTTTCAATGATCCTGGAAAACAACCATAAATTAACACAGAAACTGCATGGCTCCTGGACTTTCGGCATCTACAATGTTACAGGAAGAGATAACCCCTACTCAGTTTATTTTGTGACGGACAGCAGACAAATACGGGGTTACCAGCTTTCAATTTTTGCCAGCGCAATACCATTCGTAACCTTTAACCTGAAATTCAGATGAAGAGACTGGCCGGTGTCATACTGATCTTAACAATACTCAGCGGCTGTACCAAGTCGTTTGAACTCCCTGATACCAAACCAGATAACTCTGTTTTGGTGGTAGAAGGCAATATCCAAACAGGGGGAACTGTAGAAAACATCATTACCCTTAGCAGAGTCAAGGCCCTGTTTGAATTTGATGATATTCCGGAAGAAAATGCAAAAGTTGAAATCAAACAGCAAAATGGTCCCAGATGGCTGCTGACCCACAAAGGAAAAGGTATTTACAGCTCAACCCTTAACCTCCCGGCATCAGTTCCACTCGCGTTGCAAATCACTACGGCAGATGGCAGGATTTATGAAAGTCCATTCCAGAAATCTACCGTGACACCGGAAATAGATAGCGTAACCTGGAAGCAGGAACCCACAGGCGATGTCCGGTTGTTTGTCCACACAAAAGACCCCTCTAACAATACTAGAAATTACAAATGGACCTTCAGCGAAACCTGGGAAAGAAGAGCATGGTACCAGGGGCTATATGAATTTAAAAACGGCGACATCATTCCACGTGCACCTGATGATCAGATTTATACCTGCTGGAATACTGCACAGGCACCTTCGTTTATCATCGCCAATACCAATAACCTGGCAGATGATGTAATAAGCTACCAGCCACTGTCTGTAATCACAAGACCCTCTGAAAAACTTTACATCCGTTACAGCATCCTGGTGCAACAAATTGGTTTATCCCAGGAAGCATACGACTACTGGGAAATACTCCGGAAAAACACGGAACTGACAGGAACACTATTCGACCCACAGCCTTCAAGGATGCCAACAAATATCATCTGTACCAATGATGCTGCCAGAGAGGCTATCGGTTTTGTTTCGGTAGGAAATATTACCGAAAAAAGGATTTTCATCATGAACTCCGAAGTCAATCTATGGCCCAC
>JBILSG010000344.1:0-3079 GCA_044372235.1 Chitinophagaceae bacterium | reverse complement strand
GCGGCAGACACCATTCTCAAAACAGAAATTCCCAACCTCGACCTTATACCGTCTCATATCGATCTCGTAGGTGCAGAGTTGGAAATGATTAATTACCCCAACCGTGAGAATGTTATTAAAAATCTGTTACAGACCGTAAGAGATGAATATGATTTTATAATCATAGATTGTTCACCTTCACTCGGACTCATAACCGTTAATGCACTGGTTGCATCAGACTCTGTTGTGGTTCCTGTTCAGGCTGAGTTTTTCGCTCTTGAGGGATTGGGGAAATTGCTTAACACCATTAAAATAGTCCAGAGCAGACTCAATACCGATATGGTAATAGAAGGTATCCTGATGACCATGTATGACTCGAGATTAAGGCTCTGTAATCAGATCGTCAACGAAGTCAGAAGGCATTTTGATGCCCTTGTTTTCGATACACTCATTCACAGAAATGCACGTTTAAGTGAGGCACCGAGTGTGGGCAAACCGGCAATTCTCTATGATGCGGAAAGTAAAGGTTCTATGAATTACCTGAACCTTGCCAAGGAAGTCCTTCAGAAAAATAACATGACCAAGATCAAAGAGTCAGAAAGAACCCTAAACACAGACCATGAGCAATAACGCAAGTCCCAAGAAAGAAGCGCTCAACAGAGGAATTCGATCGCTCCTGGGAAGCATTGATTCAGATTTAAAAGGACCAGCAGGCACACTTAAACCTGAAGTTGTTACCAAAACAACATCAGTATCAAGAATTCCGCTGGATGACATTATTCCTAACCCTCAACAACCGAGGCAGGATTTCGATCAGCAAGCAATTACAGAGTTGTCTGAATCGCTTAAACTGCACGACATCATTCAGCCTCTGACGGTAAAACAACTTCCATCAGGAAAGTTCAAACTCATAGCGGGTGAAAGAAGGTGGAGAGCTGCAAAACTGGCAGGTATAAAAGATGTGCCCGTCTATATCAGAGAAGCTGATGACAAGCAGGTTCTGGAACTGGCGTTATTGGAAAACTTGCAACGTGAGAATCTGAATGCCATTGAAATAGGTTTGAGCTACCAGCGTTTGATGGATGAATGCTCCATGACACAGGAAGAAGTTGCTACACGGATGGGGATGGATAGAAGTACAGTTTCAAACTATATCAGGATGTTGAAACTGCCTCCAGACATAGTTGTAGGCGTAAGAAATGGCAGCTTGTCAATGGGTCACGCAAGGGCTTTAATCAATGCAGGCGATGTTGATAAACAGTTGTATGTCTACAATGCAATTCTGACTAAGAAACTTTCTGTCAGGCAAACAGAAGAGCTGGTAAAACAACTTTACAAACCCGGGAAAAAATCCGCACCAGCTCAACCTAAACCACAAAGCAATAACTTCACTAAGATTCAGGATCAGCTGAGTAACCATTTCGGAACAAAAGTGAACCTCGATCATAAAAGTACCGGCAGAGGTAAAATCACCTTGGAATATTATTCTGTAGAGGAACTTAATAGCTTACTAGAAAAAATGAAAGTGAATATACACTGATGTGTAAACAGCTGTTCAAAGGACTATTTATAATCAGTTTACTGTTTTTGACAGTTTCGCATGCGAATGCACAAAGGCTCAAAGACACCACTCTTCAAAAGGTTGTATCTGATACAACCAAAAAGAAGAAATCGCCTGCATCACGGGCTGCACTGATGTCTGCGATACTTCCGGGCCTTGGACAAGTCTACAATAAGAAATACTGGAAAGTTCCGCTTGTTTATGGAGTAATTGCAATTCCTGTCAGCACTTTTAAGTATAACAGGGAATGGTATCAAAAAACCAGGTTCGCTTTTTCTGCAAAACTGGATACCAACCAGGCAAATGATGCACTCATAGTAAGGGAATTACAACCCTTGTCAACAGAATCACTTAAACTTTACCGGAACCAGTTCAGGAAAAATATGGATTTTTCAATATTGGGAATACTGGTTGCATGGGGGCTTAATGTGGTTGATGCAACAGTTGACGGGCACCTGAGAAACTTTGATATAAACAGTGGACTGACGATGAGTATTAAACCGAAGATTTCTTCACCACAGACACCACTGGGCTTAGCCATTTCCATTTCACCAAATTACAAAAAGCCTCTTCCACGCGTAAATATCAACTGATTTAACTTTTTGATCTTCAATTTCAAGGCATGAATATAGCAATTGTTGGATACGGTAAAATGGGCAGAATCATTGAAGAAGTCGCCCTCTCAAGAGGACATGCTGTTGATGTGAAAATTGACCTGAATAACTTGCATGATTTTAATCGGGAAGTATTTGCTGCCATAGATGTAACCATAGAATTTACTGGTCCGCATACTGCATTCGAGAATGTGATGAAATGCCTTGACATGAAAATGCCGGTAGTATGTGGGTCAACTGGATGGCTCGAAAGATTGGCTGAGATTGAAAATCAATGTGCAAAAAACAATGGTGCCTTTTTGTATGCAAGTAATTTCAGTGTAGGTGTGAATATTTTTTTTGAAATCAATAAACACCTTGCGCGTTTGATGTCTGGACAGCCACAGTATGAAATGGATATCAAAGAAATACACCATACCCAAAAAAAAGATGCACCAAGCGGCACAGCCATCACATTGGCAGAGCAGGTAATTGAAAATATGCCCCGAAAAGATACATGGGTTAATGAACACACAATTTCACCAAACGAAATAGCAATTGTGAGCGAACGAACGGACCCTTATCCGGGATGGCACGAGGTTAATTATCATTCAGATATAGATGAAATCAAGATCGTCCACAATGCTTTTAACCGGAATGGTTTTGCATTAGGTGCAGTTTTGGCGGCTGAGTTTATTCATGGGAAAAATGGTATATTCACAATGAAAGATGTTCTCGGCTTTGGAAATTGATGAAAAATGTTAAATAAGAAAACACAATATGCTTTTCAGGCACTCATGTACCTTGCTGAAAATCAAGATAATGGGCCGGTCTTAATTGCTGAAATTTCAGCTGCCAAAAAAATTCCCCTCAAATTTCTGGAAAACATTTTGCTTGAGCTGAGAAAGGCAGGCATGCTTGAAAGTAAAAAAGGTAAAGGTGGAGG
>JBILSG010000058.1:0-10174 GCA_044372235.1 Chitinophagaceae bacterium | reverse complement strand
ACCGGAGATCCATTTATACTTACTGGAAAAGAACTTCACCCTACCCTTCTATGGTAAATTTTGACGGTACAGCAAGGGAAGTATGCCTTACCAGAAGGATAAGGACAAATACCCCGTTACAGGCACTTACTATCCTGAATGACTCAACTTACTGGGATCTCTCGGTAAAGTTAGCTAAAGGAATTATGGAGGATAAAAATGCAGACATCAGGCAAAAGATAAGCAAGGCATATGAAATGGCAACCGGTCAGCCAATTACACCCCAGAAAGTGATTGTACTGGATGATTTGTATACCCAAAGCCTTAAAAAGCTGGGAAATGATGAGGAAAGGATTAAAAAGATGATGTCTGATAGTTTATACAAGAAAGATGACAGGCAGCTGGCTGCCATGTCTATGGTCACCAATGCAATTTTGAATCTTGATGAGGTAATCACCAAAAATTAACGTCCCATGTCTGGAAAAAACTTATTTAACGAAGCCAAAACATATCACCACAGTTTCAATACCAGAAGACATTTCTTATCCCAATGCAAAACAGGGATGGGACTAATGGCATTGGGTTCATTAATGGATAGCTGCAACCTCTTTGGAGATAACCCTGCAAACCAGGTCAACTCCAAAAATCCACTCCAGCCCAAGGCACCTCATTTTCAAGGTAAAGCCAAATCTGTAATATTCCTGCACATGGCTGGCGCCCCTTCTCAGCTTGAGATGTTTGACTATAAACCGGAATTGCAAAAGATGGATGGATTGGATTGTCCGGATTCGTTTATTCAGGGCAAGAAATTCGCATTCATCCGTGGTGTTCCCAAATTACTCGGACCACAGGCCAACTTTAAACAATATGGTGAAAGCGGGTTATGGTTATCAGACAACCTGCCCCATTTTAGTCAGGTTATTGATGATGTAAGCATCCTGAAAGCAGTAAACACTGACCAGTTCAATCACGCACCTGCTCAACTGCTCATGCATTGTGGAACAGCCAGGCTCGGCAGGCCCAGCATGGGTTCCTGGGTAACCTATGGTCTCGGATCAGAAAACAGCAACCTACCTGGATTTGTTGTTCTGACATCCGGTGGCAGAAATCCGGATTCTGGAAAAAGTGTGTGGGGAAGTGGGTTTTTACCTTCTGTTTATCAGGGAGTTCAATGCCGTTCAGAGGGTGATCCGGTTTTATTTCTAAAGGACCCCAACGGATTTGACAGGGACATGAGAAAGTCATCAATCGAAGCGATCAACAAGATCAATGAACTGGCATATAATGAATACCAGGATCCGGAAATACTATCAAGAATTGCACAGTATGAAATGGCATTCAAAATGCAAATTGCAGTTCCTGATGTTATGAATATTGCTGATGAACCAGCCTACATTCATGAAATGTACGGAACTGAACCGGGCAAGGAATCCTTTGCCAATAACGCTTTGCTAGCCAGAAAGCTGGTAGAAAAAGGGGTACGGTTTGTTCAATTATTTGATTGGGGATGGGATAGTCACGGCACAGATCCTGGAACTGCGCTGGATCAAGGTTTTATTACAAAATGTCGTCAAACCGATAAAACAATTACAGCACTCCTGCTTGATCTCAAACAAAGGGGTTTACTGGATGAAACCCTTGTGGTTTGGGGAGGAGAGTTTGGAAGAACCCCGATGCAGGAAAACCGAGACGGAAAACAAAATTATTTCAAAGGCAGAGATCACCATGCTGATGCATTTTCCATGTGGATGGCAGGTGGCGGAATCAAAGGTGGGTTCAGTTATGGAGAAACAGACCCTATAGGATACAATGCTATTGACGGAAAGGTTTCCGTATATGATGTACAGGCTACTATACTGAAACAACTTGGATTCGATCATGAACAACTTACCTATCAGTTTCAAGGACGAGACTTCAGACTCACGGATGTTTTTGGTAAGGTAATTGACCCGATAATCGCTTAAATTAATTTATGTCAGGAAGAAGAGATTTTATAAAGAACAGTTCATTAGCTGGCAGTACATTTATACTCCCCAAACTTGATATTGAAGCAAAACCTATGGATAAGCCGATAAAGGCCAATCTGATAATCCTTGCAACAAACTGGGGTTTTAATGGCACATTGGATAACTTTTGTGCTGCAGTCAAAAAAGAAGGATATGACGGCATTGAAGTCTGGGTACCCGGCACACCGCAGGAAATGTCTGAACTCAAGAATACCGTTGCCAGACATGAGTTAAAACTTGGTCTTTTAACAGGAGGTAGTGACAGATTGCCATCGAAGCATAAGTTACAGTTTACGGAAGCCATTGAGCGGGCTATTTCCATGAATCCGCTTTATATCAATTGCCATTCAGGAAAAGATTTTTTTGAATTTGAAGAAAACCTCAGCATACTGCAGGCTTCAATAGACTTGTCTAAAAAATCGGGAATACCTCTTTATCATGAAACCCATCGGGGAAGAAGCTTGTTTGCGGCTCCGGTTACAAAAAAATTCATTGATAAACTACCCGATCTCAAGCTTACTCTTGACATCTCACACTGGTGTAACGTGCATGAAAGCCTTCTTCAGGACCAGCCACAAAATATAAATGAGGCCCTTAAAAGGACCGAACACATCCATGCCCGTATCGGTCATGCTGAAGGACCACAGGTAAATGATCCGAGAGCACCTGAATGGCAAGAAGCATTCAATGCCCATTTAAAATGGTGGGATGAGGTTGTTGCAAGAAAAACGAATGAAGGTAAACCCGTAACAATACTTACCGAGTTTGGTCCGCCCAATTACCTTCCTACCCTTCCTTACACGCAGCAACCTGTAGCCGACCAATGGGCGATTAATGCATATATGATGCGCTTTCTCAGAAACAGATACAGCAAATAACCTGACATGATTATTTCAGAATTAATAGGCAGACTCCACCCCTTACTTGTCCATTTGCCAATTGGTATTTTTACATTGCTGATTCTTATTGAAATTTTGGGGAGTTTAAAGCTATTTAAGCACTTGGCTGATTCTACAAAATTCATATTGCTTTCTGGCATCATTACAGCCGTCCTTTCGCTCATCACCGGTTATGTTTTATCACTTGAAGGCTCAAACAACCAGAGTCAGGTAGATAACCATATGTGGATGGCGATTGCAACAACAATCTTTTATGGCATATATTTCTGGTGGAAAAGTCTGATAGACAGCAAGCCCGTCTTAAAATGGCCTGTGTTGGCTATACTTTTAATCTCATTGGTTCTAACAGGTCATCAGGGGGGTGTATTGACTCATGGAGAGGGATTTTTACAGGTCAGCAAGCAAGGAGAAGAGACTAAATCATGGCCTGCTCCTGTAATTTCGGAAATTGAAAAAGCAAATGTCTATGCTGATATGGTTCAATATACCCTGAATACCAAATGTGTTTCGTGCCATGGCAATGAAAAACAAAAGGGTAAACTGCGATTAGATGATTTCAAATGGATTGAAACCGGTGGGAAATCGGGAAAGACAATAGACCGAAATGATCCTGCCTCCAGTGAACTACTTAAGAGGATTCTACTGGAAGAAATCCACGACGAACATATGCCTCCGAAAGGGAAAGTACAACTAACTGCATTTGAAAAGACCATCCTGCAGTGGTGGATTGAAACCGGTGCCTCATTTGATAAAACGGTAAGTGAAACGGGGCATGATTCTATTATTACAAAGTCAATCAATGCATTCAAGTCATCCCTCAGCACCTCTCCCATCACGGTAAAAGAACGTGAAGAAATTACAGCAGTCAAAACTACCGTGTTATCAGAACTGACTGCAGCAGGATGGGGTATATCAACTATAGCCGGTAACAGCAATTATATTCGGGTTACGAGTTATAACCTTGAAATACCCCTGAATCAGGCACTCGAAATCCTGAAAAAAGCGGGCAATAATATCATAGATCTAAAGCTTTCCCAAAAAGAAGTGAAGGACAGTGACTTATCAATTATAGCAACATTCAGCAATCTGGAAAGTTTGTGGCTCGACAACAATGCCATAACAGATGATGGATTCAGGAAATTAACCGTCCTTAATCATCTTGAGTATCTGAATGCTTCTGCAACAGAACTTAGTCCAGCTGCATTGCAAGAATTAACAGCAATCAAAACATTAAGAAAAGTCATAGCAGTTAATACCAGGGTGTCCGAAGCTGATAAACAGAAGTTTCAAATGAGTGCGCCTGATTTGAAATTAGTCCTCCCGGATTCCATGCAGCGGTTCCCTTCAGACACCATTTTTAGTATAAAAGCGAATTAAACGGAACGCATCTGTGATTGATAATCCTTCAGGAGATGAAGCTGATTGATGGTACGGTCGAAATTGTTCATCTCATGACGTATACCATAGTATATGTCATCATTTAGAAAATCAGTGAGGAATCTCAGTGCCTGCATATAGATCATGAATTCACCGGCATATCCGATTGCCGACATTTCAATTGTTGTCATTTTGTCTGCCATATATTCCTTGTATCCTTCAATAATAGCCTGCAGACAGTCCTTTCGAACAAATACTTTTTGCAAATCGGTGTCTTCTTCATTGCCTGGTGAAAGATAAGTCCGGAACATATCGCCCAAATCACTGATTATCAACCCACTCATTGTGGTATCCAGGTCAATGACGCATACACTTTTACCCTGTTTGTTGAACAGCACATTGTTAATCTTTGTATCATGGTGTGTAACCCTTTGTAAGAAATCAGCAGATTTTTCAATTTTAATAAACTGATCAACAATATTGTGGTTATCGCGAATGAGGCTTATTTGTTTTTTGGCGTATTCAATCCTTTTGGCATTTCCGTTTTTCAATGCATCCTGAAATTGATTCCAGCGGAATTGAAGATCATGAAAACCAGGTATGGAAGGTTTTAATAATTTAGAATCAAACCCATTAAAGGAAGCAGTGTATCTTCCAAACTGAAGGGCTGCTTCATAAGCCTGCCCTGCATCCTGACATTCATTCAGGGAATGGGTGTCATTTACAAATGAGGTTAACCTGTAAAAATCTCCATCAATAACCGCATGCATGTGACCAGAATTGGTTCGGATCGGAAAGGGGACAAGAAATCCAAAATTCCGCGCTTCCAAAAAATCACTCATGGATGCCAGGTTAAATGCAATATCATCCGGTTTTTTGAAAACTTGCCTGTTGATATGCTGAAGAATATAAACTGGAGATTCATTTTTTTCAACAACAAAGGTCTGGTGAATCAATCCAGCGCCAAATTGTTTAATTACATAAGAATTGGCATCTTGTAAAAAAAAACCCAGGATGTGATGTGGTTCCATATCAGTATAATAACCTCACTTTTACACTGCCTTTAACATTCCTTAATAATTCAACTGCATTCTTTGAAAGCTTCTTATCCACATCCAGTACAACATATCCAATATCCTCATTTGTTTTAAGGTATTGACCAAGAATATTGATGTGGTTATCAGATAAGGTACTGTTGATTTCAGATAATACTCCAGGAATATTGCTGTGAATATGGAGGATTCTATGGGTACCTTCGAGCGGAGAAAGGCTTAATTCTGGAATCGTGTGAGAACCTGTTGATGCCCCAATTTCGAGAAAATGTAACAATTTGGCACTGACATCTTCACCAATGTTAAATTGAGCCTCCTCAGTTGAACCACCGATGTGTGGCGTGAGTAAGACATTGGATATTTTTTGCAAGGGTGAACTAAAAGGATCACCATTTTTTTCAGGCTCTACCGGAAATACGTCAATTGCAGCTCCGGAAAGGTGCCCTTCTTCCAGCATTTTTGCCAGTGTTTCAAGATCAACCACTTCTCCCCTCGCATAGTTAATCAATATTGATCCCTTCTTAAATTGTTTAAGTAAAGTTTTATTGATCAGATTTTTTGTTTGTCCGGTTTCAGGTACGTGCAGCGTTATGATATCGGACTTTGAAACCAGATCTTTTAAATTTTTGCAGGCTGTGGCATTGCCAAGGGGAAGCTTGGTGACAACGTCATAAAACTGGACTTTCATGCCAAGTGCTTCAGCAAGCACACTAACCTGAGAACCAATATTACCATAACCAATGATTCCAAGGGTTTTACCGCGAAGTTCAAAACTACCCTTTGCATCCTTATTCCAGATACCTTCATGAGCAGCACTATTTTTATCCAGAATTTTTCTGATAAGCACAATGGAGGCCCCAATAACCAATTCAGCCACAGACCGTGTGTTGCTGTATGGAGCATTGAATACTACGATTCCCTTTTTCCTTGCTTCAGAAAGATTCACCTGATTTGTGCCAATACAGAAACATCCAATAGCCTGAAGTTTAGGTGCATTGTCGATAACCCGTTTGGTCATTTGTGTCTTGGAGCGAATACCAACCAGGTGCACATTTTTGATTTCTTCAATGAGCTGTTCTTCTGATAAAGCACCAGAAACCTTTTTAATATCAGTATAACCTGCATCCCGGAAAACTTTTATTGCTGCATCACTGATGTTTTCAAGAAAAAGGATTTTTATCTTGTCTTTAGGATAACTGGTTAAAGCAGAATTAGCCATCTTTTTTGAGTAAATTTGCTCAAATTTACGAACTAATTTTACCTTGTCCAATTTATAGACCTGATGCAGAAAATCAAACTATTTTTAATACTTTTCTTTTCATTTTTAATCCTCTTTATAGGCGCAGACCACTATTTTCAGTCAGCTTTACCTTCAAAAACAATTAAAACTTCTACCACTGTTGATAATCAGTCAGGCAATACCATATGGAACACTACAGATAGAAAACTTGAAAAAGCAAGTAATTCGTTCTATACAGACGTGCTTCTTCAATCCAAGTTTAACGGAGCAATGCTGGTATGCAGAGGTGGAAAAATAATTTTTGAAAAATATGCAGGACTAACTGAAGTGCTGAATGGTGAACCTATTGATTCCAATACTGCCTTCCATTTGGCTTCGGTTTCAAAAACCTTTACGGCCATGGCTATTCTGAAACTGAAGGAAAGTGCCATGATTGATCTTGATAAGCCAGTAAGTAACTACCTGGAAGGATTTCCTTTTGCTGGCATAACTGTTCGCAACCTGCTATCGCATCGGAGCGGATTGCCAAACTATGCACATTTCGTAGAAAAACTGGGATGGGATACCCAAATTAACATTACCAATGAAGATTTACTTCAGCTAATCATAAAACATGCAGGGAAAATATCAATTGGAAAGCCAGATAGTTATTTCGAATACTGCAACACAAACTATGCCCTTCTCGCCTTGATCATAGAAAAGATCAGTAAAAGCAGTTATGCTGATTTTCTGCGAAAAAATATATTTATACCGCTGGGTATGGACAAAAGCTATGTTTTCAACAACAGTATGCAGCAAGTGGTGCTTCCATCCTTTAAATTTAATAATCGCAGGGAACCTTTCATGTTTCTGGATGAAATATACGGAGATAAGAATATTTATAGCACAGCAAGGGATCTTATGAAATGGGATAAAGCTCTTGAGGAAAATACTTTTTTCACGAAAGAAACTCTGCAAGAAGCATTCCGGGGATATAGCTATGAGAAAAAAGGAATCAGGAACTATGGACTTGGATGGCGATTAATAGAAATGCCTTCATCAAAAAAGATCATCTACCACAATGGCTGGTGGCATGGAAATAATACTGTTTTCAGCAGATTCCCCAATGATTCAACCTGCATTATTGTTCTTGGCAATAAATTCAATAGGAGCATTTACCAGGCACGAAAAATTGGCGGGATATTTGATGGATACGATGTACAATGGGAAGAAGAGAACTGATTAATAACATTTTATTAAGTTTTTCTCTAGAATTGATTAAAAACAAGACCATAACCACAAAAATCGATCATTTTATGCTTATATATAATGAAAACTATACCTAATCGAATCACAATTACTTGATTATTTGTACGTTTTGACTATTTTTGCAACCCCATTGCCTTTTCATGGCATGTAAAATCATTAAAACATAGAACCTATAGAGTTTATGCAAAACCTGATTTATCTCGTGCCCGTTATGGGCCTTATCGGACTGCTTTACACCTTCATTAAGTTTAATTGGGTTTCCAAACAAGATGCTGGAAACGACAGGATGAAAGAGATCAGTACCTATATCGCAGAAGGAGCCATGGCATTTCTTCGTGCAGAATGGAAAATACTGGGATATTTCGTTGTGATCGTCGCCATTCTCCTTGCATTCATGTCTCAAAGCAACCCCAATTCTCATTGGAGCATTTCACTTGCTTTTATTTTTGGGGCATTCAGTAGTGCATTGGCTGGTTATATTGGCATGAAGGTAGCCACCAAAGCTAACGTCAGAACAGCACAAGCAGCCCGCACAAGCCTTTCCAAAGCTTTAAATGTCTCTTTTACGGGAGGTGCCGTGATGGGACTTGGTGTAGCCGGACTTGCAGTATTGGGTTTAGGTGGTTTGTATATCATCCTGAAACAAATATTTGCACCAGGCAGTGAAGCCAATTCTCATGAAATGATTAAGACCATTGAGATCCTCACAGGATTTTCGCTTGGAGCTGAATCAATTGCACTTTTTGCACGCGTTGGTGGAGGAATCTACACCAAGGCTGCAGACGTTGGTGCTGACCTAGTAGGAAAAGTGGAAGCTGGCATCCCTGAAGATGACCCAAGGAATCCTGCCACCATTGCGGACAATGTGGGTGATAATGTGGGTGATGTTGCTGGTATGGGCGCTGACCTCTTTGGATCTTATGTTGCTACAGTTCTTGCAACTATGGTGCTTGGACAAGAAACCATTTCACAGGATAATTTTGGTGGATTTGCTCCTATCCTTTTACCCATGCTCATTGCAGGTATAGGTATTCTCTTTTCAATTATAGGCACATTTTTCGTTCGTATAAGTGAAAATGCAGGAATTAGCACAGACAATGTGCAAAAGGCATTGAATATGGGCAACTGGGGATCTATTATTCTTACTGCCATTGCTTGTGCAGGACTTGTATACTACATTCTTCCAGCTGAAATGACACTTCGCGGCTTGGTATTTACTAACCATGGCGTTATGGGAGCTATTGTAGTTGGGCTTGTTGTTGGTACCCTTATGAGTATCATCACAGAATATTATACTGCTATGGGCAAACGCCCGGTTCTGTCTATAATCAGACAATCTTCTACAGGACATGCCACAAATGTAATTGGTGGTCTTGCTGTAGGTATGGAATCTACGCTACTCCCTATCTTGGTTCTTGCAGGTGGTATCTGGGGTTCATTTGAATGCGCCGGCCTCTATGGTGTTGCAATTGCAGCCGCAGGCATGATGGCCACTACAGCTATGCAACTCGCTATCGATGCGTTTGGCCCTATCGCTGACAATGCAGGTGGTATCGCTGAAATGAGTGAACTGCCAAAAGATGTCAGGGAAAAAACGGACGTATTAGATGCAGTTGGTAATACCACAGCAGCTACCGGTAAAGGATTTGCCATTGCTTCAGCAGCATTGACAGCACTCGCTTTATTTGCAGCATATGTTGGTGTTATCAATCAGAATGGTCTTGAACTTCAGGGTATTGATATCTATAAAGCCAAAGTGCTTGCTTCATTGTTTATTGGAGCAATGGTTCCATTCATCTTTTCCTCTCTTGCTATCAAAGCTGTAGGACAGGCAGCCATGGCGATGGTTGAGGAAGTAAGGAGACAATTCAGAACTATTCCAGGTATAATGGAAGGCACAGGAAAACCTGAGTATGATAAATGCGTGGCAATTTCTACAGAGGCTTCAATTAAAAAAATGATGCTGCCTGGTGCAATCGCCATTATTTCACCATTAATCATTGGTTTCATACTTGGACCAGAAGCATTGGGTGGATTCCTTGCAGGTGCTACTGTTAGTGGCGTTCTGATGGGAATGTTTCAGAATAACGCTGGTGGTGCATGGGATAATGCTAAGAAGAGTTTTGAAAAAGGTGTGGAAATAAACGGTGAGATGTTCTACAAGAAATCTGAACCTCACAAAGCTTCAGTTACCGGAGATACCGTTGGTGATCCATTCAAAGATACTTCTGGTCCGTCTATGAATATTCTTATCAAACTTATGTCTATTGTTTCTCTGGTTGTAGCACCTACGCTTGCTCAAATGCACGGTGGAACGGGAACTGAAGTTAAGATGAACGATACCAAGGTTGAAAAAAACATTGAAGTATCCAT
>JBILSG010000057.1:0-10211 GCA_044372235.1 Chitinophagaceae bacterium | reverse complement strand
TCAATTGCAAAAATCAATTACCCTTATAGCTTATCCTGAATTCAACTGCCATGATCAAGTCTATAAGGGAAGCATACAACAAGTCATTTACAGCAGCGCAATATGCTGGCTTTTTAGCTGAAATTGAGCATTTTTTTCCCGGAGCACTTGATTTCCGCATTGCTGAAACACCCGTATTTATTGACAAGGAGATGCGGAATAAGATGATTGACACTTGTGAATACATCATCAGCAAAATACAGGATGTGGGATTTTTAAATCATACAGAAAGATCTATTCCTGTTGAAGAAAGAGTCAGTGCCCCGGAAAAACCATGTCAGTTTATTGCATTTGACTTTGGTATTTGTACAAATGCTGACGGCATTGCAGAACCTGCACTGATTGAATTACAAGGTTTTCCAACATTGTTTGGTTTTCAGGCATTTTACCCAACGATTCTGGGAAAATATTTTACAATTCCAACCGGATATTCTCAATTTTTTAGTGGTTATACGCGTGAGTCTTATATTGAATTGCTTAGGCAGACCATTGTGGGAAATGACAATCCCGAAAATGTTATTTTACTTGAGATTAAACCACATGAACAAAAAACAAGAATCGATTTTTATGCAACTGCCAGATACCTTGGCATTGCTATAGTGTGTATTTCTGAATTAATTACTGAGGATAACAAAATTTATTATTTCAAAGAAGGCAGAAAAATACAGGTTAACAGAATTTATAACAGAGTTATTGGTGATGAGCTGAGGCAGGTTCAACAAGTAATGGATATAAAATTTGATATAACTGGAAATTGGGATGTGGAATGGATCCCCCACCCGAACTGGTTCTATCGTATTTCAAAATATACCTTACCTCTGTTAAATCATCCTTATATTCCGGAAACAAAATTCCTCAGCGAATGCTCGTCAATTCCGACCAACCTTGAAGATTACGTTTTAAAACCATTGTTTTCATTTGCTGGCCAGGGTGTTGTAATTGATCTTGCGCAGGAAGATCTCGATAATATCAATGACCCGGATAACTGGATTTTACAAAAGAAGATGAAATATGCCGACTGCATTGAAACGCCCGATGGTCTTGCAAAAGTAGAAGTTCGAATCATGTATATTTGGGAGGATGGAACAAAAAAACCAGTTCCGGTAACAAATCTGGCAAGACTGAGCAAGGGTAAAATGATCGGAACAAGGTATAATAAAGATAAAAGCTGGGTAGGCGGAACTGTAGCCTATTTTGAACAATAAATAAACATCATGCCACATTTAAACGAGATTGCAAAAAAGCAATTAACAGAAGGAATAATCGGTCAGTATGTTCACAGTAAAACTATGACTGTTGGTTGGGTTGATATTAAAAAAGGTAGCGACCTTTCTGTACATCAACATCCACATGAACAAATCACAATCATGCTTGAAGGGAAACTGGAAATGCAGATTGGTAATGAAACCGTTATACTTGAGCCAGGTATGATACAGGTAATTCCATCAAACACACCACATGGCGCTATTGCACATACAGATTGTGTGCTGTTGGATGTTTTCAATCCTGTAAGAGAAGATTACATCAGTTAATTCAATTATTCTTCTTCTCCGCTATTCTTCAGTATTCCTAATAACGTGTAGGCGTTGTGCTGAACAATTGTGCCAGGCTTGATATTTTCGAGACCACTGACAACCTCTGTTTTGCCAGCAGCAGAAATACCGGTTAGAACAGGTTTCATCTGGTATGTGTTTGGAGAAATCAGAACAAAGATAAACTGTCCATTACCAAACCTGACTACTGCATCATCGGGCAGCACGGTTGCTTTTTTATTGCGAACAACTAACTCGCCTTCCACTAGCATGCCAGGCAATAAATTTGATGGGAAATTCTTAAAATGACAATGCGCTGTAGCGGTTCTATCTTCATCAATTCCTTTGTTAACTAAAATAACTTCCGCCTGATATTGATTTGCTGGGGCCTGCGGTTGATAAACCATAACGGAGGTACCCTTCGTAACAGCAGGAAGATCTTTTTCAAAAATTGTCAATGCAACATGAATATCATCAGGATCAATCAATTCAAAAAGTGTTTCTGTCGGCTGCATGTACTTACCGGTATTGACATTGACCTTTGAAACATACCCATTGATTGGCGATTTAATAAAAACCTCTCCGCTGAGGTTATTTTCATTCAAAACAACAGGATTCACACCGATAAGTTTCAATTTTTCCTTTAAAGCATTAACAGTGATTGTTTGCACCTTTACATCAGATTCTATCTGTTGAAAATTTCTGGAAACACCTGCATTGGCGGACTTCAGATCCTGTTGCCTCCCCTGCTCAAGTTTCAACAAATCCAGTTTTGCAACTGCCATGAGAAAATCCTGTTGCAATTGGATAATCGACTGATCATTAACTGTTGCAATAACTTCTCCTTTACTAACATGCATACCTGGTATTAATTTGGTATGCTTCAGAAATCCACCCATCGGGAAGTTAATGGATATCATATTCTGTGGAGGTAAATCAATTTCACCCTGTACTTTTATGGTAGAGCTCATCAGTTGTTCTGTTGCATCCCCTAAACTGATTGTCATCTTACTTACCTGCTCCTTAGTCAACGACACAACTTCACTGTCAATACTATCATTTGAATCCGTAACATCACTAACGGCATTTTGTCCGCATGAAATCAATGACGATATGATTATTCCGAAAACTATTTCTTTGTATGTCATACTATTTTTTTTCAATAAGATACTGATAAGCCGAAGATGCAAGCTGCAAAGCTACTATAGCATCAGCATGGGCACTGAAAACCTGTAATTGCTGGTTGATTAACATAACCCTTTCCGCATAATTTATATCTCCTGTTTGCAGGCGGATTTTAGTCTGATCAGCTATAGAAAATGCAAGCTTTATCCCTTCATCATTGTAATAATCGTAGGCTTCCTTTGCGGTCTTATATGTTAAAATGACCTCTGCTAGCTGGTTTTTTAACTGTATCCTTGTCTGATCAAGGGCAAGCAATGCAGCTTCAGAGCTTAGCCTCGCAGCTTTAACCTTAGCTTTTGATGTTCCATTTAAAACTGGAAAGCTAAGTCCAAACTGATAAATGCCAAATCGGTTATTAGTGCCATAATATTGCTGTGTAACTCCGTCAGGACTTTGCCAGCCCTTGATAGATAAATTACTGTATCCCAAATTAAAATCTGGTGCAAGCTTATTTTTCTCAAGTTCAACCAATGCATTTGATACTTTAACTTTCGCTGCCTGATTGCTAAGTAAAGGGTGCTCCTCAATTCCTGCATCCATTTTCAAAATTACATCAGCTGGATTTTCAGCACGAGGAGTTACAGCAAAACCAGCGTTAACAAGCGTATTTAATTGTTGCCGCAGGTTAAATAAATCTGAATAAAGCTGGGTTCGCTGAAAATAAAATTGTTGCAACTGAAGCTTGATCGATTGCGATGCAGATTGATTGATTTCACCGGCTTTTAGCTGAGCAGCAGCTATCCTGTCCCACTCAGTGTAGGTTGAAATAAATCTCTTAATAATATCCTCACGCCTTTCCAAATCCATTATCCTGAAACATAAGTCACGGATAGCCAGTTTATACCTCGCAATTTCCAGCGCTTTGTTAGATGCTGCCAAATCCAAAGCAGCATATTGATAACTTTTCTTACGGGAATATACAGCAGGCAGTTGCAAGTCTTGGTTAATAAATAAACGGGTGTCATTGAATGCACTGTTAATATTGCCATATTCCAAACCGGCATTTGTTTTAGCAAAATCTAAGGGGTTCTTTGCCAATACTTTCATGATGTCAACCTCTTTTCCTGCCATCTTCAATGCCAACGCATTACGCTCTCCTATTGCAAGGATTGAGTCAAGTGGCAAAGATTGAAAATCATTGGATCTGCGAAGATTATCAAATGAGGTGACTCGTTGTTCTTGAGCCAATGAATTAAGAGAAAAACAGAGTAGGATAATACTTACAGCAGCTTGCTTAACATGTTTCTTGCGTTTTTCTACCCATACATACAAAACAGGTAAAACCAACAATGTTAACAGTGTTGCTGAAATAAGTCCCCCTATCACTACAGTGGCCAAAGGTCTTTGTACTTCAGCACCTGAGTTTGTACTCAATGCCATTGGCAGGAAACCGAGTGATGCAACTGCTGCAGTCATCAAAACAGGTCTGAGTCTTGTCATTGTTCCCTTTACTGCAACTTCTTCGACTTCAAGCTTTGTCTCGTTTTTTAAACGATTGAACTCGTTAATTAACACGATACCATTTAAAACAGCTACGCCAAAAAGTGCAATAAAACCAACACCGGCAGAAATACTAAACGGCAGATCCCGCAACCAAAGTAAAAGTATACCACCAATAGCAGAAAGCGGAATTGCCGTGTATATCAGCAACCCGTATTTCAGTGACCCAAAAGAAAAATATAAAATGAGTAAAATAAGTAAAAGCGCCACAGGCACTGCAATCATTAACCGGTTTTTAGCTTCAGTGAGATTTTCAAACTGTCCACCAAAACTGACATAATAACCAGCCGGTAAATTGATTGACTTTTCCGATTTCTTTTGAACTTCTTCAACCACAGATTGAATATCACGGTCGCGCACATTGAATGCAACAGTTATCCTTCGTTTAGCATCTTCCCGTTGAATTTGATTTGGCCCCTCTTCTATAACAATATCTGCCAGTTGTGCAAGTGGAACATGGATACCACTGGGGTTAACCATAGATAACATGCCCAGATCATCCAGATCATTTCTACTTGATTCTTTTAATCGAACAACCAGATCAAATCTGCGTTCATTTTCATAAACTTGTCCAGCAGTTTCTCCTGCAAGTGATGTTCTGATAAACCTGTTCACATCTGTTATATTCAATCCATACGCGGCAATAGCATTTTTCCTGAATCTTATTACCACCTGAGGAAGTCCGGTTACACGCTCTGCAAAAATATCTTTGGCACCTTCTACTTTACTGATTACTTTTTCAAACAATGCTGCGTAATGAGATAAGGTATCCAGATTTTCTCCATAGATTTTGCAAACGACATCTTGTTTTGCTCCTGCAATCAATTCATTGAATCGCATCTGAACGGGGTATTGAAAACCACCAGATAGTCCGGGTACTTTGTTGATTGCCGCACTCATTTTGTTCGCCAATTCATCATAGCTTTCTGCACTGGTCCACTCTTTTTTATCTTTAAGGTTAACAATAATATCTGTCATTTCAATTGGCATTGGATCAGTAGGTATTTCACTTGCACCAATTCGTGTTACTACTTTAAGCACTTCAGGAAACTTTTGCAGTTCGTGCACTGCTTCGGATGTTGCTTTTACAGTTGCTTCCAATGTACTTCCCGTCATGAGTCGGGCATCGATTGCAAAATCCCCTTCTTCCAGTTCAGGAATAAATTCACCACCAAGTTGCAGTGAAACAAGGAGAGATACAATCAATAAAAAAACAGATGCAACAATAACCTTGATGGGGTGTGCAATAAATCTTTGAAGTATTGAACTGAGGATTGCTTGTAAACGAGAAATCATTTTATCCGAAAACGTATCCTTGTGATTAAGCTTTTTGCTCAACACAAGACTGGTCATCATGGGTACATAAGTCAATGACAGTATGAAAGCCCCAATCAATGCAAACGTAACTGTCTGCGCCATGGGTTTAAACATTTTACCTTCGATGCCTGTCAAAGACAGAATGGGAATATAAACAATCAGGATAATGATTTGTCCGAATACAGCAGCACCCATCATTCTTCCGGCAGATTGTTCAATAGCAGAATCCATTTGAGCCGGGCGAAGCACAAGTCCTTCATGTTTCTGTGTATGTAGCCTGTGAAGAACTGCTTCTACAATAATTACTGCTCCGTCTACAATCAATCCAAAATCCAAGGCGCCCAGACTCATCAAGTTACCTGATACACCAAAAAGATTCATCATCCCTACCGCAAACAACATTGCTAGCGGAATCACTGATGCTACGATGAGCCCTGCTCTTAGATTGCTTAGAAAAAATACGAGAATCAACAATACAATAAGTGCCCCTTCAAGCAGGTTGGTTTTTACTGTATTGAGGGTTCTGTTTACCATTTTGGTACGGTTGAGAAAAACTTCCACTTCCACACCCTCAGGCAACGATTTCCGGATTTGATTCATTCGCTTTTCTATGCCCTTGATTACATCAGAAGCATTTTCTCCTTTCAACATCAATACAACAGCACCGGAGACCTCACCCTGATCCTTGTAAGTTAAAGCCCCATAGCGAATTGGACTTCCAATGCGAACATCTGCAAGGTCCCTGATGTAAACTGGTGTACCAGAGCCGGAATTGGCAACATAGATATTGCCAATTTCTTCCATTGTCTGCGTAAGGCCTTCAGTTCTGACGAATAAAAGCTGAGGACCTTTTTCTATATACGCTGCACCTGAATTCTGGTTATTTTTTTCCAATGCAGTAAATACCTGATCAAGAGAAATACCAATTGAGCGCATTTTGGCTGGATCAAGCGCAACTTCGTATTGTTTGAGTTTTCCTCCGAAACTACTGACGTCCGCAACACCAGGGGTACCCATCAACTGTCGCCTAATAATCCAGTCCTGTATAGTTCTCAGTTCTGTAAGATCATACTGCTTTTCATACCCTTTTTTCGGACGAACTATATACTGATATATTTCACCAAGACCAGTTGTGATTGGGGCCAGCTCAGGTGACCCTGCTTCTTTGGGTATGTCATCTTTAACCATTGACATCCGTTCTGTAACCTGTTGCCGGCACCAGTAAATATCTTTCCCATCTTCAAAAACAATGGTCACTACTGATAAACCAAACCTTGAAATGGATCGTATTTCCTTTATACCCGGAATATTCGAAGATGCCTGTTCTATGGGAAAAGTGATCAACCGTTCCACTTCAAGTGAACCCAGCGTAGGAGAAACAGTTATTACCTGAACCTGATTAGAGGTAATATCTGGTAACGCATCAACAGGTAAATTTACAAGCTGAATACTACCCCAGATAATCCAGGCCATAGTAAATAGTCCGATTACCAGTTTATTTCTGACCGAAAACCTGATGATTGCCTGCAACATGGATGCAATTTGTACAAAATATGTTGATTTGATGCTTATTTACAACAATCCTTTTTGACAAATAGTCCACCAACAAAAAATATAATTGACTTTATGATTTTAATCATTTTTTTTATCAGCGAATGCATTTAGAAAAGTCTGTTCAAAAGAAATATTGAATCCTGTTTGAGCCATTCTGAATGCATTTCCAGCCAGTTGAAACCTATATCCGAGATTTAGTTTGCTGCTGCTGTTTATGATCAACTGAACTGCGGGAGCCAGGTCAAGAAACTGATACTGACGATCAAGTCCGCGGCTTCCTATGATCTCAATGTATGCATTAAAATTGGTTTGTCGGTAATTGCTGTACTTGCGGGGAAGTATCAAATATCCTGTTGAAAGTGCGTAATTGAAACTGCGGTAACCAAAATTTCTTGGTCCTCCATATTTCAACCAACGCTCACCATCGAGTACTTCCTGCCAGGTAAAAGTTGATGATACAGCAAGCTTATTTACCAGTTGCGTAAATATCAATCCGGCCTGAAATGCAGACTGGTCGCCCTCTCCGGTTAATTCATCGAAAAGCAGATTATTCTTACTATAGATACCTTTTAAAAAAAATGCGGCCCTGAAATGCTTGTGAATATCATCAACAGACAACCACCGCCACTTGGCGTATAAACCAACTGATTCAAAATTCAATTGCCGGTCTGGATAAACTTTATACATGTTAGAAAAGGTCAGAGATGGTCTTATCATCAATGATTTGTTCAGTCCCATTCCTGCTTCAAGCATTTGTCTTGTACCCAAGTGTTTGTGTCCGTTAAATGATTCGTTTACATATTTGCCACCATACTTCAGGTTAAGTGATTTCGCTGGAACATTTGATGCCGGATCATTCAGCACATAAAGCTCTTGTGCATAAACAGCATTATAGAAAATGCTAAACACAAACACAACAATATAGATTTTACTTATATTCATTTTATTATAACATGAACTGATTGAATAGCATTATTAAGTTCAGGAATTTGACAGTCTGCAATTTCAGGAGTTTGATAACAAGCAAGTTTATTTCCTGCAAGTAGTTTTTTATACTCTTTTATGCCAACATACCCTTTGTCTATTATTTGCATTTTAACATCACCAAATAATACTTTGGCTTTAGCCAGTATAAAATGAAAATAGGTATCACCAATTTTTAAAGGTGACTGCTGACTTGCTGTTTCTCCGTTTGCGGTAAAAGTTAAAACAAGATTTGACACAGAGAAACCTGCGGCTTCAACTTTCTTTTTTATCTGATCCGGATAAACTTCATTTACCGGTTTAAATGAAATCAAAAAAGTAGAAGTATTCAAATCTGTATCAACATTTCCAACAAATGATAAAGCTGTAAGATTTGTAAAAATAGATTTCGCACACAATGCACAGGTGAGTCCGCTTGCCTGTAGAGTCGCGCTGGTGAATTGTCCTTTACCAAAGATGAATGATAAAAGAAAAAGACAGCTTAAAATGATTTTTTTCATTTTGCTATACAATTATGTGGCCGCCGCAAGCGGCGGCCACATTTAATGAACAATAAAATTTTACTTTTTACAACACTGCTTGCCAGGTTGGCAAGTTTCAGATTTGCAGCATGATTTTCCCGCTTCGCACTTACCACAGTCAGCGCAATTCACAGCATGCTTTTCACATGTGCCTTTGTCACAGCAGGCCATTTTATCGGAATCCTTAGCTGGACTGGATACTGCCTTTCGCTCGTATTGGCAACATCCATGTAACTTGCTATAAATATCATTGGGGGCTGTAAAATCCTGTGTATCATAACCTGCAGCGGCAATAGCTTCCTGAATCTTGGAAGCCGATGTTTTTTTCACCTTGTAGTTCACCTGAAGTTCATGTGTTGTTTCACTCCAGTTTGCCTTAGTGGCACCGGCTTTAAGTGCTGCTGTTTCAATAACTTTTTTACACATGCCACAATTACCCCATACCTTGATGGTTTCAGATTGCTGAGCTAATACACTATTTGATGCCAGAGAAAATAAAAGAAAGAATATGAAAGATTGAAAAGTTTTCATGAATTAATTTTTAATGTAACAATAAATGATGCAGAAAATAACTGCCTGTAATGCACATTAATATTAAATTCTGAAAACACGATACTTCAAATACAAGGGAGGACTACCCGGAAATGGGTCAGCAACTTGTGTAACTTCAAAATCATGTTGCAATACTGGAAACCTTGAAGGAAACCCGAAATTGCTTTGAAATAAGGCTGCAGGAGGATTAAATTCTGAAACAGAAGTTGAAGCAAATGCCTGAGCATCTGATTTGATAACAATCACGTCATCGTGGCAGCATGATTTACTTTTCATGCCACAATACGAACAACCTTCATGGCTATCCTGACCAATGGTAACAGAAGCAAGATCACCCATACAATAATGTACCTGCAAAACTGTACCCGCCTGGGTAACAATATGCACGCACAAAAGAAATATGGTTAATATCTTTTTCACCCTGTAAAGTTACAATTAAGCCATTTAAGATCACATAAAATTTGGAATTTTAACAATTTTAGGCAGTTTAATTGACAAAATTCCAAAAAATACCAAGTCTGAACACCATTCCTGGATTCGGATAAAATGGTGCTACCACATTATTCTTTTTAAATCCAAAACCATATGCTCTTGTCGCTGTATTGAGATTCTCCAGCCTCAAATAAGCTGTAAAACTCCTGATTCTGAAATTAAAGTATGCTGTAACATCAGGTCTGTTTTGAACGTAAAACAAATTTTGATAAAAAAACTGTCCGTTTATAGGAGAATAGTCATCTGCATAATAGGCAGTATAGTACCTCAAATCCAGTCCGGATGCCATAACAAGATTTCTGAATGGTTTTCCTTCATAAGCAAGCCTGGTTCGTACATAACCTCTTGGCAAATTGATTGGAACATCCCCAATAGCTTCCTGCAAGTAGAGGTCTAGGTACCATTTCCATTTTCTGCCCAGCGATGTCTCTTTGCTCAATCCTGCCCGGGCAAAATTGAACAATGGTGCATACTGATCAACTGTTTTAAAATCCTTGAAATAGGTATAGTTTGACTGAAGAAAATATTCGAAGCT
>JBILSG010000056.1:0-10212 GCA_044372235.1 Chitinophagaceae bacterium | reverse complement strand
ATCAATAAGGAGTTTAGTATCATTTTTAAAGCTACCAATCAAGGCGGCAATAATATATTTATTGATGATATCAGGGTTGAAAGCCAACAGTTTCCTGAACTTGATTTATATGCTGAAAATATAGCACAGCCATTTGATGGTTTGTGTTCATTTGTTATCAAGCCAAAAGTTTTGCTCACCAGTAAAGGAAAAAAACAAGCTAATCAGGCAGAAGTTGAACTATGGGATGGAAGTCAGCTGATTGAATCAAAAACATGGACTGGTAATTTATCCAGGTTGGAATCAGATACAGTTGTTTTTTCGATGAGGGAGAACAGGCCCAATACCCAATTAAGGGCCGTAATAAAAGAAGTTAACAGGCAAAAAGATGATGTAAGTAAGAACGATACAGCTGAAGTTTTTCAAAAGCAAATAAAATCTTTTGCATTAACATTTACTGAAAACTTTGAAGATGGCAAGCACTTTGGGCGTTGGACTTATGAAGGCGATTCTCTTAATCAATGGAAAATTAAAAACACCGGTTATGGTGGTGGAGACTTCAGCATCTATAGTCCGCATTCAGATTTTAAAAACAGCAGAAGTTCAATCATTTCCCCCAGACTTTTTTGGAAAGAGAGCGACTTAATATTGCTGGAATTTTATACAGCGGCAGGATACAAGACAGCGCAACATGCAGACACACTTGAAGTATCCGTATCAGTAGATTGCGGATTAAGTTGGAAATCAGCATACGTTATTGCTGGAATTGAACTGGCAACACAAATAACTTCAGGAACGTTTGAACCAAGCACAGATGCCGATTGGAAACTTAAACATGTAGACTTAACAAACCTGGCTAAAAATAAGCAGGAAATGCTTATCCGCTTAACCACTAAAAGCGGGGGAAACAGCAATATCTTCATAGATCAAATTAAAGTCTTTACGGAAAAGCTACCAGCAAAACTGAAAGAAAAAGGGTATCAATTTTTACCTAATCCGGTTAAAGAAAAACTCAACATTCAGTTTTACCCCAATTCAGTTGGACTCAAGTCGATTCGTGTAACCGATATAGCTGGCAGAACTCAATATTTAAGTAAAATGGAAACATCACTTAATGTAAATAACCATATACTTGATTTTTCCAAATTGGCAGCAGGTATTTATGTTGTTACACTGACCTATGCTGACAGAATCGTCAGTGAAAAAATCATCAAACATAATCCTTGATGTATTGTTATTAGTTTGCGCTGAACAAATAAGGAAGTGTATTTTTGCAAAAAATCTGACTATGTCTGCCATTCAATACAAGCTAAGTGATATTTCCGGGCTGGATGCTTCATTGCTGGCAATAGCCAATAAGCTGGATGCCGGTGAACGTTTAACCCGTGAGGATGGTATTATGCTTTTTGAAAAAGGCACATTAAGTGAGCTTGGTATTATGGCTAATCACATACGTGAAAAAAGGCATGGCCATAAAACCTATTTCAACAGAAATTTCCATATTGAGCCCACCAATGTTTGTGTCTTTTCCTGTAAGTTCTGTTCTTATTCGAAGCTTTATTCCAAAAGGGAAGAAGGATGGGAACTGAGTATTGAGGAAATGATGGAAAAGGTCAGGTCATATGATGACAAACCTATTACAGAAGTACACATAGTGGGAGGTGTTCATCCAAAAATGGATATATACTTTTTTGCAGACCTGTTAAAACAGATTAAAGCACATCGTCCGGATTTACACATTAAAGGCTTTACTGCGGTAGAGCTTGATTACATGTTCAGGAAGGCAAAGCTCAGCAGAACAGCGGGTATGCAGTTACTGCATGATGCAGGATTGGATTCATTACCAGGTGGGGGTGCAGAAATCTTTGATTCAGCAATCAGGGAACAGATTTGTGCTGACAAAGTTGATGCTGACGGATGGCTTGATATCCATGCTACTGCGCACAGACTGGGTATGCACAGCAATGCTACCATGCTGTACGGGCATCTTGAAAATTATGCACACAGGATTGACCACATGGACAAGCTTCGCAGGCAGCAGGATGAGACAAAAGGTTTCAATACATTTATCCCCTTGAAATTCAGAAACCACGATAATGAAATGAGTCATATCCCTGAAATAAGTGCCATAGAGGACATGAAGGTTTATGCGGTTGCCAGAATTTTCATGGATAACTTCCCTCATATAAAAGCATACTGGCCCATGCTCGGTAGGGAGCAGGCGCAGCTTACCTTATCTTTCGGCGTCAATGACATTGACGGCACCATTGATGATTCCACCAAAATCTATTCGATGGCAGGCAGTGAAGAGCAAAATCCGTCACTAACTACAGAAGAGCTTGTTAACCTGATTAAACAAGTAGGTCGTGAGGCAGTGGAAAGAGATACTTTATACAATATTGTAAAAGTATATTAAGCTATCGTTTAAAGTTTAACATTCACTCAAACTAATGGGAATATGCTGTGCCAATCCGCCATCGGCAGTTTCCTTGTATTTTGAACTCATATCTTTAGCAGTATCCCACATGGTTTTGATTACTGTGTCTAATGATACCTTGGCAAAATCAGGCGCACTTTGTAATGCAAGCTGAGCAGCAGTAATGGCTTTTATAGCTCCCATTGTATTCCGCTCAATGCAGGGAATCTGTACTAATCCACCTACAGGATCACAGGTCAGTCCCAGGTGATGTTCCATGGCGATTTCCGCAGCCATCAGAGACTGCCGTTGGGTCCCCCCAAGTGCTTCACACAATGCTCCTGCAGCCATAGCGCTGGATACACCAATTTCTGCCTGACATCCACCCATAGCAGCAGAAATCGTAGCCCCCTTTTTAAAGATGCTTCCTATTTCTGCGGCGGTAAGTAAAAATGGGACAACTTTTGATTCATCATTGCCTTCACAAAAGGTAATCAAGTATTGTAAAACTGCAGGAATTACTCCTGCAGCACCATTGGTAGGAGCTGTCACTACCCTACCAAATGCAGCATTTTCTTCATTTACAGCAAGTGCGAAGCAGCTAACCCAGTTTAGTGTGGAAGAGAAATCGCCGCCAGCTGAACTTACTGCTTCAAGCCAACTTGTACGATCAGTAAATGGCTTTGGGCCAAGGAGTTTACTATTCAGATCAGCAGCCCTTCTTCTTACCTGTAATCCCCCTGGTAAAATTCCGCTGTTATTTACGCCATTGAAAATACACGAAGACATAGTCATCCAGATCTTATTCAAACCCGCTACAGTTTCAGCTTCTGGTCTCCAGGTTAATTCATTCTCCATAACCAATTCATGAATAGACAAGCCTGTTTTCATACACCAGTGCAAGAGGTCCTGGGCAGTATTAATTGGGAACGGTAATAATGTTGTTTCTTCGCCTGTGTTTACACCCCCTTCTGCTTCAACAAATCCACCACCGATTGAAAAGTAGGTTTTGACAAGTGGATCATTACCAGCGATATCTACCAAAAAAGTCATTCCATTTGGATGATAAGACAAACTTTGGGAATACGCGAACACCAGATCGTGTGATGGATCAAAGGATATTGCATGTTGACCAGCCAGATTCAATGATTTATCCTTTTTTATCTTGTGAATCTTATCACTAATGGCCAAAACATCCGTTGTTTCCGGATGCTCTCCGGATAAGCCCATGAGCAAAGCGATATCAGTTCCATGTCCTTTACCAGTTTTGGCAAGTGAACCATATAGGGTAACTCTAATTCGCTGTACATGAATAAGCTTATCAGCTTGAAGCAATTCATGCAATAACATAGCAGCTGCCCGCCATGGTCCGAGGGTATGTGAGCTGGATGGACCAATGCCTATTTTAAACATGTCAAATACAGAAATTGCCTGGTGCATAAGTGATTGGATTATTGCTTAATTTCATTACACAATTTAAGTCGTATGAAATTCATTTCAATATTGCTTTTGAGCATGGCTACTCAATTACTGGTAGCACAGGAAAAGAAAACGGGAGATGAAATTTCAGGAATATGGTTAACTGGTTCCGGCAATGGAAAGGTTGAAATTTATAAAAATGGCAACACATTTCAAGGTAAAATAGTATGGCTCAAAGAACCTGTTGATCCTAAAACAGGTAAACCCAAGACAGATCTGTTACACCCAGATAAAAAACTTCATACCAGGCCAATTTTGGGTTTAATCAATATATGGGGATTCACCTTTGATGGCAATGAAGGCTGGGAGAATGGACATATCTATGATCCCAAAAATGGCAAGGAATACAAATCCATTATTACCATGAAAGATAAAAACACTTTAAATGTGCGCGGTTACATCGGAATTACGCTGATAGGCCGAAACGATGTCTGGACCAGATCAAAGCTCTAATTAGGCTGCCACCAGTGTAATTTCAAAAACAAGGATACTGTTGGCAGGAATTTTACCTGACACACTGTTTCCGTAGCCCAAACTGGGAGGAAGGTAAAGCTTTATTTTACCTCCGGCCTTGATCAGTGGTAAACCAAGTTGCCATCCTTTAATAAGGTTACCCATTGAAAAAGTCAAAGGAGTATTGCCAGTTTGATCAAAAGTGGTTCCATCAATCAGTTTACCCTGATAGTAAATAACTATGTTTGAACATAGTGTAGGGGTAATGCCTGTTCCAGGTACATCAACCTTATAATAAAAAGCATTCTGATATTTAACAGCATCAGTAATCCCTTTTTGATTGAGATACGCCTCAACTGCCTGTAATTCTCCTGCAGGTACTGACACCTGAGGTATAGCTGCATTGCAGGTAAATGTCTGATAACTCTCTTTCAAACAACCTGAAAAGCTTATGCTAATGAGAGAGAGTAGTAAAAAAGAAAATATCTTCATTATTCAGGTTATAAAATGAACAATTAAAATAAAAAACTAATGTTTATATCAATTAACTGAAACCAGGGTTACTTCAAAAATAAGTCCCGCATTACCGGGGATTGATCCTGCTCCATAAGGGCCATATCCAAGCGATGGAGGCAAGTAAAGTATAATTTTTCCTCCAGGTTTGATCAATGGAATTCCGTACTGCCATCCCAGAATTACATTACCAAGTGGAAATTCAATCGGAGAAGTGCTTTGATCAAAAATATTACCATTCGTAAGCATTCCCTTGTAGAGGGTTTTGACCTTTGATGATATAGTTGCAGTAGCCCCGCTTCCTGGTTCTAGGATTTTATAATAGAATCCTCTCGTATCCTTCACAACACTGCCATTGAGGTTGTTACTGGTAAGGTATTCTTCAATAGATGGCAAAGATTCATTCTTTTTGCATGCAGAAAACAAAATGGAAAACAAAAGCATAGATGTAATCAGTCTAGTATTCATAGTTCTGTTTGAAAGACAAAGATGGGAATAATTCCGGAAAAATCAGAACAGGATTATTTCCTGGCCTTCAGTTCCAGGTACTGGTTTTCGAGTTTTTCCCACCTGAATTTACGATTCAGTACGGCAATAAATATGGAAATCAGCAATACTGCAATTACAAGTACAATTGGATTAAACTGACTTAAACCAACCGCATCAGCCCTTTTATACCAAAAACGCCCTAACAGGAAATTGACAAGAATGGGAATAGAAAATAAAATCCCGTAAGGTAATCCGAATAAAAGCTGAACGGAAAGACGGCTTTCTTTGTCGCGATTAGCCTCCCAATAGCTCAGAAATTTCTCTTCATCAGGTGAATATGCCATAAAAAGAATGTAATTTACGATATATGTGCAGAAGAAACAGTAAAACTGATATTTTCCCGGACCAATTCAACCATTCATGAAACCAAAACCCAAACAGCTATTCTTTTTATTTGCACTTATAAGCCTGGCAGAAATAGGATTAATCGCTACCAACAATCAAAACCTGAGACTCATTAGCAAACCACTTATTATTCCGTTGCTGACTGCATGTTATTTGAGTTTACAGATTCCCCGAAAGCCAATCATGAAAGATTATCTGCTGCATGGCTTATTTTTTTCATGGATAGGAGACGTCTTATTACAATCAGAGAAATTATTCATTCCTGGTTTGCTCGCTTTTTTGACTGCCCACATTTTTTACATCATCTTTTTTGCAAAGACCCGATCAAATCAGCATTCTTTTTTTAAACTCAGGCCAATCATGCTCATGGCTGTACTGGCTTATCTTGTAGAATTCATGTATATCCTTTGGCCTTACTTAGGCGATATGAAAATACCTGTTCTCATTTATGGTATCACCATAAGCACAATGCTTTCTGCCGCTATGTGGCAATATCAGAAACTGGAAAACAAGACTGCACTCTTTTTTATAATAGGTGCAACACTCTTTGTTGCATCAGATTCATTGCTTGCATTCAACCGTTTCAGGGGGTCTTTTAACCTGGCGGGAGTTTCAATCATGACCACATACATCCTTGCACAGCTTTTTATTGTTACAGGTGCCATCAGGCTTCAGCTTGAGGAGCAGGTAGAAATTAGCGAATAAAAAAAGGGATTCTGCTTCGCAGAATCCCTTTACTATAATTAGTATGTGGATTAATAATCCATACCGCCCATACCAGGAGCGCCATGTCCGTGCGAATGAACAGCTTCTTCCTTCTTAGGCTTATCGGCAATAACACACTCTGTTGTAAGCATCATACCAGCAATAGATGCGGCATTCTCAAGTGCAACACGTGCAACCTTCGTAGGATCGATTACACCAGCAGCCAGCAGGTTCTCATAGTTATCAGTGCGAGCATTGTAACCGAAATCACCCTTCCCTTCTTTTACGCGTTGAACAACAATTGAACCTTCAATTCCTGCATTGTAAACAATGGTACGAAGAGGAGCCTCAAGAGCTCTGCGAATGATCGCTATTCCAGTAGTTTCATCTTCATTTGCACCTTTCTTCTTTTCAATGGATTCAACAGCACGGATGAAAGCGATACCGCCACCAGGTACGATACCTTCTTCAACTGCGGCGCGGGTTGCATGCAAGGCATCATCAACACGGTCCTTCTTTTCTTTCATTTCCACTTCTGTAGCAGCGCCTACGTTCAAAACAGCAACACCACCACTGAGTTTAGCCAAACGCTCTTGTAATTTCTCCCTGTCGTAATCAGAAGTTGTAGCCTCAATTTGAGACTTAATCTGAGCGATACGGGCATTGATGTCAGCTTTCTTACCCTTACCACCAACTACAATCGTGTTATCTTTATTGATAGTAACACGCTCAGCACGTCCGAGGTAAGTGAGGTCAGCATTCTCCAATTTAAAGCCTTGCTCTTCACTGATCACAACACCGGCAGTGAGGATTGCTATATCCTGAAGCATTTCTTTTCTGCGGTCCCCAAAACCTGGAGCTTTTACAGCAGCAACTTTCAATGTTCCACGGAGTTTGTTTACAACAAGTGTAGCCATTGCTTCACCTTCCAGATCCTCAGAGATAATCAGCAAGGGAGCACCCTGCTGGGCAACTTTCTCCAGAATATGAAGGATATCCTTCATCGCAGAGATTTTCTTGTCATAAATCAGGATAAATGGATTGGAAAGTTCACATTCCATTTTATCTGCGTTTGTAACGAAGTATGGTGAAATGTAACCACGGTCGAACTGCATACCTTCAACAATGTCGATAGAGGTTTCGGTTCCCTTGGCTTCTTCTACAGTGATAACACCATCCTTACCAACTTTCTGCATTGCTTCAGCAATCAACTTACCAATTTCGCTGTCGTTGTTAGCAGAAATTGTAGCAACCTGCTGAATTTTCTTGGTATCATTTCCAACGGTCTTGGACTGAGCTACGAGGTTGGCAACAACCAGGTCAACAGCCTTATCGATACCACGCTTGATATCCATAGGATTGGCACCAGCAGCAACATTCTTCAGACCTTCTGTGATGATTGCCTGAGCAAGAACGGTTGCAGTAGTTGTACCGTCACCTGCCACATCAGCAGTTTTGGAAGCAACTTCCTTTACCATTTGGGCACCCATATTTTCAATAGGATCTTCCAGTTCAATCTCCTTGGCAACTGTTACACCGTCTTTGGTTACAGCAGGTGCACCAAACTTCTTCTCAATAACTACATTACGACCTTTGGGGCCGAGTGTTACTTTTACTGCATCTGCAAGAATATCGATACCCCTTTTCATTTTATTACGGGCATCAAGATTAAAAAATATCTGTTTAGACATATAAAAGGTTTTTAGATGTTAGACAATAGCCAAAATATCAGACTCTCTCATGATCAGGTAATCAAGACCTTCGATGGTAATCTCTGTACCGGAATACTTTCCATAAAGCACAGTATCGCCAGCTTTAACAGTCAAAGGCTCATCTTTTTTACCGGGGCCTGCAGCAACTACAGATCCTCTCTGAGGCTTTTCCTTTGCAGTGTCTGGAATGATGATGCCACCTGCAGTCTTCTCTTCAGCCGGAGCAGGCTTCACGATTACCCTGTCGTGCAGTGGGGTAATGTTTAACTTCTTAGCCATAGCAATTGGTTTTTTTATGTGATTGAATAGTTAAAAGCTTTCGCTTGTTTCCCATTTCTAGCGAATTCCATACCATAGTAATCAAAAAGCAATTTTGGCAGCCATGAACATTTTTTTAACAAGATTTCGGGTAAAATGTCAGTTAAAGCCTGACAGCAGTATGTCAATTTAACATACTCGAAGGAAATTCCATCTAGATGCCTGAGAAATGAAGTATATTTGCACCCCGAAATGCTCTTTCAATGATTAGTCGAAGAAATATCCGTGTAAAAGTAATGCAATGCCTTTATGCTGCAGAAGCAGAGTCCGGGGCCTTGCCTGTTGAGAAAGTTTTAGTACTGCTTAGAAAGTATCTTGATCAGACTGCTGATTTATTCACTTTCACGGTTTACCTGCTCACAGAAGTAGCCAGGTATGCGGAAACCGATTCTAGAAATCGGGCTGCAAAACACCTCCCCTCCTACGAAGATTTACATGTAAACACGAAAATTTCAGGTAATACGTTACTCTGGACAATTCTCGAAGCAAAAGGGTTTAAAAGTTCAGTTGAGGAACGTGGTTTAAATCTGCTTCTTGAACAGGATACTGTTAGAAAAATTTACCAAAAACTTGTTGACACGCCTGTTTATCAGGAGTATATCCTCCAGGAAAGCCGCGACAAAAAATCTGAAAAAGAACTTCTAAGTTTTATTTTCACTGATCTATTGATGGCGGACGAGGATGTAACTGAAATGCTTGAAGAACATTTTGTGCAATGGGATGATGATGCTGATATGATTTACCAGATGGTTTTGAACATGCTTGGCAAACCATCATCATGTTCTTTCACTGAAATAGCTGGCCCTGAGAAAACGAGGTATGCACGCACTTTATTGGAAACTGCCATGGAAAAAAAGGAAATGACCATGGAACTCATCAAACCGCGGTTAAAAAACTGGGATCCTGAAAGGATTGCCGTACTTGATATGATTATGATCAGGATGGGTGTTTGTGAACTACTCTTTTTTGAAACAATTCCGGTAAAAGTTACGATCAATGAGTACATTGACCTTGCAAAAAGTTACAGCACAAACCAAAGCGGTCATTTTGTAAATGGCATTTTAGATAGTATTCACAAAGATTTACTTGCATCCGGAAGATTAGATAAAGTTGACTTCAAAAAAAACAAAGGCAATTGATTATTTTTGAGCTTACAAAATCATAAAATGAAAAAAGCCCCCATAATCATCTTTTCACTTTTTATCGTTGCAGCAGTAGCTATTGTTGCAATAAATAAAAAAAATGCACCACTTCCGGCCAAAAAGATTATTGTAAATCCTAAACCTGAAGCAGATCCGGGTATTCCCCTTACTGCCATAACTTTCACTGATGCTGTTCAGAATATGGGGAAAGTTGAAGATGGTGAAAAAGTGGAGATTGTTTTCCACTTTCAGAATACCGGAAATGAATTACTGATAATCAAAGATGTAGCTGCTTCCTGTGGTTGCACAATTCCCGAAAAACCACTTGAGCCGATAGCCCCGGGAGAAAAAGGGATAATCAAAGCATCTTTTGATAGTAAAGGACGTGAAGGATTGAATCATAAGGTTATTTATGTTTACGCCAATACTAAGGAAGCCAAACATGACCTTACCTTTGATGTAGAAGTAACTCCAATTGATTAAAATAAAACAAAAACAAATATGATGAATTCAATTTTCTTGCAGGCTGCTCCTAATGCAGGCGTCATGCAACTTGTTCTGCTGGGTGGAATGGTAGTCGTTTTCTATTTTTTCATGATAC
>JBILSG010000343.1:0-3096 GCA_044372235.1 Chitinophagaceae bacterium | reverse complement strand
CTAGGTTCAAATTCCGTTTAAAGAGTTTACACAGGAAAAGTGTAGGCATACCACACTTTTAAGCATTTAAAAATGTAAAAAATCACACTTTTAATGACTTAACCCTTTCACTTTGTGTGTACCCCATGGCTTTCATTTGAGCATTTCATTCACCGGCACTTTCACAAAATACAGATCGCTGCTGCCTTCGTACAATAACCCAATCGTATTTTCATCCACCCTGGTGAGTGCAGAATATCCGTAGCAAAGGCGTTCATCAATCAACAGCTGGTTTGCTTTAGCCCAGGTCTCACCCAAATCTGCACTCCACTTGATAGTGATATTGGTTCGAGATGATGGCGTGTTGGCATTGCTGAAAAACAGCATGTCTTTGGAAACATTGTTGTGCTTGACGGTTGCCTTGATCAGGCTGGCCATACAAACCGGATCCTGCAGGGCGCTGAAAGAAGTTTGGTGTTCGATCCATTGGCCGCCCATATTGGAAGTGGTCGCCACACTCCTGTACCCACCCCTATTGTCCCGCATGTTCAGCATGAGTGTACCCGGTGTGGTTTCAACCACCTGGCTTTCCGTGGTATTGGATTTGGGTCCAAGTATCCTGCCCTTCCAACTGTTGCCTTTGTCGTCACTGTAGATGATGGTGGAATGTGGCATTTTGGCTTCATCCCAGTATTGGGCGGCAAAAACCAGTTTCCCATCCTGCATCACAATACCGTTGCCGGGACCGTTGAAAAACAGGTGCCAACGGGGTTGCTTCACCTGGGGGGTGATGGTGTAGGGGGCAGACCAGGTTTTGCCATCATCATCACTACTCACCAAAACAAACTGACCGGTGGTATCTGGTGCGATACCCGGTAAAGAACCTACAATGGAGCGGTTGCCCTTGCTCCAGAGTGCTGCCACCCAGATTTTTTTGGTGTTGGGGTCAAACAAAACCGCAGGGTCCCCGATGCCGTTGTTCTCGTGTGGCGCACCCATATCCATGATGGTTTTCATGGGCTCCCAAGTCTTGCCACCATCCGTACTCCTGCTCATGCCCACGTCGATGTTGCCGGGCAAATCACGGGTTCCCGTAAGCCTGTTATCATATACCGCAATCAGGGTTCCTTTGTCTGTTGTTATGATTCCGGGAATCCTGTAAGTATGTACATTGTCGTCTCCGGCTTTGCGAACAGCCACACCGATCCGTTTGGCATGATCGGTTCCATCTGTTGTAATGGCGGTTGTGGAACCGGAAGCCGACACCAATTCTTTGCATTGCAATGTTATTTTTCCATCAATCGAAGCATCATTTTTCAGTACGATGCTGAACCAGATGAAATGCACGCCAGGTTTAAGTTTCAGATCAACTTTAGCTTCAAAAGACGCGGTAGCGGGGCTGATGGTGGCTATAGGCTGACCGGCTACGAAGGGTTGTGCACCAGTGAGGTGAATATCCACTTGTTCTATTTTGGCAATCGCGTCGGTATTGATGGTTCCCCTGATGGCTTTGATATGCTGTTCGGGATTGTTGCCCGGAACAGTCACACCCAAGCGCACCACCGGATTGGCAGCGAGGCCCTTGACCACCGGAAACGACGGAGAATGCGTAACTGCTTGCATGGGCAGCACGGGCTGTTCGGCATTACTCTTTTTACAACTCATTATGCTTAATCCAATAAGCATAAATAAATTTAATCTGATTGATTTCACTTTATTCATTTCAGTCTCTTTTTAATTGTTGCAGTGAGCACAGCAGGTGTTCGCACGCCAGCGCGTATTTCTCCACTGGGAAGGATAATCATTTCCTTGTACACCAATGCGGTGGTGGTCACTGGCGAGGGAAAGGGAATTGCCCCTATTTCTTTGCAGATGCCAGTAGATGGATGGTATGACAGAACTGCTTTGCTGAAACCCGGGTGATTCGACAACAACTGATTTTTTTGGTTGATGAGCAATGCCTTCTTGCGCTCATCTGCTTTAGCAATTGCTGCGAGGGTTTGTTCAACCCGGGTAAATGTTTCAGCGCGATCGCCGCCCAAAAGAATAATTTCATCATTTCCAGACGGCACTGCGGTGCCTGCTGAAATGGGATAGGGCAAGGATTTGAGTTCAGTCCAGCTGCCCTCCTTCAAGGAATAGGCAAAAACGGAAGCGGAGATCTCACTGATGCCGGAAGGTGTTTTTCTCCTTCCTCCCAACAATACGATTTGCGGATTATCTGGCATCCCTGTTACCACAGCGGTAGCATAGGCACGTGGTGCCGGCAAAGCCTCAATGCTCTTCCATCCTGACGCGAGATTGTTAAGATCAAGTGTCCAACAGGCATCAGCAGTACCGGCAGCGGTTTCACCACCCAGCAAAAAAACTGATTGACCATAGGAAACAGCAACGGCATTGGAGGTGGCAACGGGTAGTAAAGGCAGTTGCTGGATGTTAAGTGCTTGGGTCTGGGCATCCAAGGCAAACAGGAAGGCATCGGTACTGTATCCATTTGCATTCTCCCCTCCTGCCGTTACAATACCTTGAATGCTATTGCAACTGGCTGAATAGGCAAGGGGTTTGGACAAATGATCAACTGATGAAAGCGGTATCGGTTGTCCGGTTGAAAGACCGTACAGGTAGACGGCAGTATGGTATTTTTTTTGGCCTCCTTCCCAGGGAAGTCCGTCTGGAAAATTGGCGCCCCCGGCAATGAGCAAGATGTCATGGTGAATGCCTACAAGCGGACCAGCCAATCCTGGATTCGGTTTGCCGTTCAGATCTGGCAGCTGGGAGGCAAGTTTCCAATCAACTATGCTGGTTTCTTGCGCAATAAGATGGATGGCTAGCTGCATGCAGAAGAATAGGATGATTGACGCAGATTTTATCATGGTTGCTGGTGCATGAGTCCACCTTCAATTTCGGCCTTTTTTGTCAAAGCGGAACAAAAAGTGTGGAAACCAACTTGTTGGGCATCAGCTTTGAATTGCTCAAATGAAGTCACGTCCATGTTTTTTACTGGCAACTGGAAAGTGTCGCAGTCCATTCCAATCAATTGCATGAATGCCTAAAACGGATAGCTTATACCGGTCTTCAATTCATGCTGTTTGATATTAAATTGAAAGTAATGCAAAT
>JBILSG010000342.1:0-3107 GCA_044372235.1 Chitinophagaceae bacterium | reverse complement strand
AAGCGGTTTAATCACCGGTACGGAGAAATTTTTCCTGAGCCCATGGCCTATAATTTCGGCGAAGACCTCGTTAAAGTACCCAGCCTTGATGGTACAGGCAAAATGAGTAAGAGTGAAAATCAGCTTGCCACCCTATACCTGGCTGATTCTGATGAGTTGATCAGGAAAAAAGTTATGAAAGCCAAATCAGATGCAGGTCCTGCTGCCCCGGATACTCCTAAGCCTGATTACATTGAAAATATTTTTCAGCTGATGCGGCTGGTGAGTAATCCTGAGGCCATCCGGTTTTTTGAAGAGTCGTATCAGCAATGTACGATCAGGTATGGTGACTTGAAAAAGCAGCTGGCAGAAGACATGGTTACTTTTATCAGTCCGATTCGTGAAAAAGCAGAAAATATCCGGAATGATAAAAAGTACCTGGATGAAGTCATGTCTATGGGTGCTGAAAAGGCCAGGAAGAGCGCTGTTGACACCATGGAGCTGGTAAGAGAGGCAATGGGTTTGGTATATTCAAAATGAATCAGTACTTTGTCTGCCCCGGTTAACCATATCTGAATTAAATAGTATGTCCAAAGCAAGAAAACCAAAACATGTAGCCATTGCCGGTAATATAGGTGCTGGCAAGACAACCTTAACAGAAATGCTGAGTAAGCATTATCGCTGGATACCACAGTTTGAGGATGTGGACCAGAATCCTTATCTCTATGATTTTTATGAAGATATGCCTCGCTGGAGTTTTAACCTGCAGATCTACTTTCTGAACAGCAGGTTGAATCAGCTGATCGAAATAAGTAAAGGAACTGAAACAGTAATACAAGACCGGACCATATACGAAGATGCTTACATCTTCGCTCCCAACCTCCATGAAATGGGATTAATGAGCAAGCGAGACTTCGATAACTATTTTGATTTTTTCCAGAACCTCAGGCAGATGGTAAAACCGCCTGACCTGATGATATACCTTCAGGCTTCTGTTCCTACGCTGGTTGGACAAATTCAAAAGCGTGGCAGGGACTATGAAGAGAATATACGCCTTGACTACCTGAAGCGCCTGAATGATTATTACACCAAATGGGTTGAAGGCTATAAGGAAGGACCACTGCTTGTAATCAATGTGGATAAGACCAAGTTTGTTGAAAATGAAGAACACCTTGGTGAAATCATAGCCAAAATTGATGCCGAACTATACGGGTTATTCTGAACTGGCTTTTCAGTCAACGAAAACTTCAAAACTCTCAAACCCTGGCGTTGGTTGAATGGTAGCAGCCGTTTCGAGTAATTTCCAAACCGCTGCCCTGCCTGCAGAACCCAAAGCAAGAGAGTGCTTGTTTACATACAAGTCAATGTGTTTTCTCATCACTTCCTCAGACATCTCCTGTGCATTTTCCTTTATAAATGGCGAGAGTTCTTCGGCGTTTTCCCAGGCGTATTCCAGGCTTTTACGGATGACCCTGTTGATCTTATGCAACAGTGGAACAGCATAACTTCTCCGCGCCAGAATACCTCCCAGCGGTATGGGTAAACCTGTTTTTAATTCCCATAAATCACCCAGCTCTGCGAGCTGCTTCAACCCTTTTTCGGCATACGTAAACCGGTTTTCATGGATGATGACACCGGCATCGACTTTCCCCGATATAATGGCATCTTCAATGTCATGAAATGGCATGAAGATTTTGTTTCGGATTTCCGGGAATGCCATTGAAAATAACAGGTGGGCAGTTGTATTCATGCCCGGAAGTGCAACTGTATGAACAGCTGGATTCAAGTCTTCTGCATTATTTAGCATATTCGCAACCAGTAATGGTCCTACTCCCTGGCCAAGTGCGCCACCCGCATCCAGGATGCGGTAATGATAGATCAGTCTTGGAACTGCGCCGTAACTCACCTTGGTGATGTCCAGCTCTCCGCTTCTGGCCAGCATATTCAGCGTTTCAACATCTTCAAGCCGGGGGATAAATTTTAGACCTTCAGTATCAATTTTTCCATGTAGGAGTGCATCAAAAATAAAGGTATCATTCGGGCAGGGCGATAATCCGATAGTCAGGTTCATGGTTGTTCATTGAGATGGGTTAGAATAGTTTTGCACGCATTTACGGCAGAATCCATGGCTTCAGCTATCTGCCAGTGGTTCTTGTTTCTTTCTCCAACCAGATTGGAAATGCCACGAATCTGGATAAACGGTATCCGTGCAGACAAGCCAATGTAGTGCAACGCTGCACCTTCCATAGACTCTGTATCCAGTTTGTAGTGATGCTTATAAAGTGAGATATCTTCAGGATTTGTTGTAATCCTGTTGACTGTTATAGCGTTTACTGCTGGCACTCCTGCTGCGTTGAGTAAATGAAAATGCGGATTAATTAATTTTTTCTGTTCATAAGGAGGTTCACTCACAGCGGCAAGTCCCATGTCAAATATGTCAGTATATCTTTCATTTTCCCATACCCCCATTTCTGCTGTGCATTCTGTTTTTACGGCAAAAGCTTTTCCAACAGCGATCTCATTGCTGAATGTTCCCGCAATACCTAACTGAATAATGATATCCGGATTACTTTCCTGTGTAACCTTCATCAGGTTATACATGGTGGATAGCAAACCGACTCCGGTAACGGCCAGACTTAACTTTTTGGCTTCATTCAGGGCCAATTCCCGGCGAAAAAAGTTCATTTCCCGGTCAGTTGCAGCAGTAATCAGAATCTTCATGCTTCAAAGTTCTGCAATTTCCCTTAAGCTGCTTAACTTTGCATCCCTTTATATTATGCCTGTTTTTTACCTTACTCGAAAAGAACATTTCAATGCTGCTCACAAGCTGTATAATCCTGCCTGGACAAAAGAGCGGAATGACGAGGTATTTGGGAAATGCGCCAATGAAAACTGGCATGGGCACAATTTTGAGTTATTGGTCACTGTACGGGGAGAACCCAATCCGGAAACAGGATTTATTGTAGATGCTAAATTACTCAGCAGCATCATTAAATCACAGGTTGTAGATGTACTTGATCACCGGAACCTCAACCTGGATGTGCCCTTTATGGCCGGCAAAATTTGTTCCATAGAAAATCTTGTCTGGGGAATCTGGCATGAATTGCTGCCACACATGCCAGCAGGCG
>JBILSG010000341.1:0-3108 GCA_044372235.1 Chitinophagaceae bacterium | reverse complement strand
CCCATGATGGCAATCTTCACACCTTTCAAATGATTGGTGACAGCACGAATCTTTGCAGTGGTCTCTTGTAAATCAAACAAGGTTCTGCCGCAACTTGGACAACTGATGTATTCTGTTTTTGAAATGCGTGTTCTTGTAGCTTGTAGTATGCTGAAAGCAGTATTGTTGGTAAACTGATAGATGTCCTTCACGGGCAGGTAAGTTCTGCCTTTAACTACAGGATTATCAAGGGAACTTCCAGCGCTGAAGCCAAGACAGATACCATCTCCTAAACCATCCAGCAATAATGCTCCTGTTTCAGTAGCAAAATGAATGAGGTGCTCATCTGGTGTGCTGCCACGGCTGTCTGTCACCAATATCACAGGTTGTGTAATACCCAGGTCTGCAAACTGAATAAACATCCTTCTGACGCTCTGCATCGCATTGACATTGTTACTGCTTATGCAGAATACAACTGTTTTATCTTCTGCTGCCGATTTTAACCCCTTGGTGACTTCAGTTAAGGCTTGCTCATCAGCTGTTATATAGGCATCAACCTGTACAAAATTGATGCGGTCACTCTTCAGTGTTGCAAGATTGAAATCAGCTAAACCAAAAATGGGAAAAACAGATTCACTGTTTTGCGTCCATGCAGCAGCCTGTACAATATTTTTTAAAGTTCCTGGCAGACCAAATGCAATGGGTGTGCCACCTGTATATACGTAGTCCGCCGCTGCATCACCAATTGCCCACTTGTCTGTTGGTTCGTCATACGTATATCCTATGCTTTGCAAATCTGAAGGTGCAATTGAATCACGACTGCTTAAGTCAGCCACAACAACAGGCACTTGCTTGCCTCCAATATTTTCTACTGCAATTGATTTTCTTCTTGCATATTCAAAAGGAGAATACGGTAGTTTATCGATTGCAGGTAATTCAGCTGAAGCAGCGTGATTATTATATCGACTCACGATATCCTTACAAACTGGTATTTCAAATTCTGGATCTTCTGTTAGTGAAACACGAATGGTATCACCAATGCCATCTTCTAACAAAGTACCAATACCGATGGCAGATTTTATTCTTCCATCTTCTCCATCTCCGGCTTCCGTTACACCAAGGTGTAAAGGATAACAAACACCAAACTCGTTGGTCATCGTCTCCACCAGCAATCTGTATGCCTGCACCATCACCTGTGGATTACTGGACTTCATGCTGAGAATAATGTTGTGGTAAGACTCATCCCGAGCTATCCGCAGGAACTCCATCGCACTTTCCACCATGCCCATAGCACTGTCTCCATATCGGCTCATAATCCGGTCGCTCAGAGAACCATGGTTTGTGCCAATTCGCATGGCAGTGCCATATTCCTTGCAGATCTTGACCAATGGCGTAAAACGCTCTCGGATACGCTCAATCTCCTCCACATAATCTGCATCCGTATACTCAATGAACTCAAACTTTTTCTTATCAACATAATTACCCGGATTCACGCGCACTTTCTCAATGATTCGGGCTGCAATTTCTGCTGCATTGGGTGTGAAATGGATATCTGCCACCAACGGCGTTGTATAGCCCCGCCTGCGCAGTTCGTCCTTTATGTTTTGGAGGTTAAGTGCTTCGTTTTTACTTGGAGCTGTAATCCTCACAAGCTCTGCACCAGCTTCTATACAACGAATGGATTGTTCAACTGTGGCGATGGTATCCATCGTATCCGTTGTAGTCATGGTCTGAATACGAATGGGGTGACCATTTCCAAGCAACAGGTCACCAATCTTTACTTCATGGGTTATCAGTCGCTTATAAGTACAGAGGCTGGAAAGCGGGTTTACAAAAGACATATCTTACTGTTTCTGTTTATCAACTCATCTCCTTCAACTCTCAACTTTTCCCTCTCAACTCTCAACTATTCTCTCTCAACTTATCTCTCTCAACTCACATCCTCCCCTTGAAGAATCCCAGATCATCCAGGATATCTTTGGTCAACTTAATTCCGGTTTCTGAACCATTGATTGCTGATCCGGCATCAAACTGCAAGACAAAAGGATAAACGTGTCTGTTCTCCTCAATCCAACCCACCAGCCAAACGAGCTGTTTACCCTTTACCGGAACTGAAGCTGTGTGGTATGCCAACTGATGCTGGGCATTGTTCTCAACAATCATCATCTTCTTCACACTTTCCTGCACACTCGCACGAAACGGATGCTGCCTGAAATACAAACGCTTGACCAATCCAAGTTGTTCATCTGGTGAAATCTGTAAAGTATCATTCCAGAATGCATCCCTACCCGAAGCGATTTTTTTGTTTCCATATTTAACACTGTCTACCCAGAATTTCAAGGTGTCCTTTCCTATAAGTGTGGCCAGAGCCTCAAAATGAGTAGCAGATTGTCTTACAAAAGCTGAATCTATCCTCAGTGCCATTCCCAAACTATCTGAAATGACTGAACCTTCGTCAGTAAGTTTTCCGGAATGTAAGGCGATGAGGGTGGTGAGGATATCAAAGGTTTGTCCGGGTGCAGCAGCAGACTTAAACCTTTCCAGGTCATAGATGGTGAACTCACCCCTGCTGTTATCAAACATACCGAAAGTTCCGGTTACCTGATATTTTTCAAAAATCTTCCCAAGCTTATCATCTATGGTAACATTGTTCACTGTGCAGGATTGCAAGATCAGTGAAGAAACCAGGAAGCATAATGTGATTTGCCTGAACATGGTGATGAATTTATTAATCAAGGGTGAAATTAAATGTTCCGCGATGAATACTTTCAAAAAAATGGCGGGAGCAAGTGGCGCTATTCTCCTTTTTGTGATTTGACCCAGCGAAAGCCCACAAAGCCCATGATAGCCAGCGGGGCAATCATCAGGTAAATGATGCCGCTATTCATCCCTTTTGCAGGCTTATGTCCAAGCTGCTGGGCAGTCTTGGTACAAATAGAACATTGTGCTTCCACTTCCGTTACCAGGGTAAAGGAAAGCAGGAGCACAATGCTTATTAATACTTTCTTCATACGTTATGAAACAGCTTCTTGCTTCATTTGTTTAGCCAAACGGTTCCTTTCTGTTTCATCCAAGATCAGTTTACGCATCCTGATGAAATTAGGAGTAACCTCAATGCACTCGTCGTGC
>JBILSG010000340.1:0-3112 GCA_044372235.1 Chitinophagaceae bacterium | reverse complement strand
TGTGTGACCGACCTTTTGTTTTCAAGTTCTGAGTTAGTGCGGTGCAGGCCAGAAATCAGAAAAGATGAAATCTTCACAGTACCGGAAACCGTATCACGGTTTGTGTTGGCATCAATCGGGTGATGACTAACAAAGAGCGCAGCCTCCCATTTGTTTTTTGCAAGGCTCAGTGCCAGTCCCCTGTGAAAGATATTTTCATCTCTGCCTGTATGGGGTTTAAAAGCGTCTCCCTGCCTGAAGCTGTTTAACATACCCGAACCGCCAACTGCAAATCCCTGCCAGTGTATCAAACCCTGGCCAAGGTTGACCGTGAAGTCGCCTGCAATCAATTGGCGGATCAACCCCAAATCTGTTAATTTCAGATAAGCGCTTATATGGTCAGGTATGCGGGCCTCACCAGCATCAGATTCAAGTGTTATCCCCCATTGCATCAAAGTTCTGAACCTGAATCTGTAAGTCAGTAAATGTGGCTGATTACCTGATTCTTTCGCAGAGCTGTCTGCCTGTTTGCCACCTGTTCTGTAAAGGAAAATATGACTCCCTTCTTTCAACCTTTGCCGCATACCCGGGAGACGGTTTTCTTCAATGTTAGATTTAAAACGAGGGAGTACTTTTTTAATGATATCAGGATCCCAGTGTGGTATTGCCTGGAGCTCCATCAGGCTGATAAATGCACCCACTGTTTCCCGGTACCATAAAAAAGCATGTATTTGCAGCAAAGATAAAACACCCCAGGAAGCAAGCTGGTCGTGGGAGACTTTATTGATAGAGATACGGTCATATTTGCCGAATATAAAATTATCTGTAATGTCTGGAAGCAAGCGGGTATCATCCGTTAATGCTACCTGTTCAAGTGCGTTTTCATGGAGCTCTTCTGATATTTCTTCCTGTGCAGATAGTATGATTGGCATGATCATCCCGACTATTGCCATGATGTTGAATAATGACCGCATGTTTAATGTAATAATGCTGTGAATGATAACATAAATGATGCCCCAAGTATTGGATGAAATGACAGGCCTGCACCCCAGTTTTGTTGTAGTCCGGTTTTACCCAGAAAACAAAATGGGGTACCTGATAATCCATTTATACCTCCCAATAAAAGCCAATTGTTGTGAAACTGATTGCTGATCATGAATTGAATAGCAGTGTGACTGGTACTTTCTTTTTCAAGCTCTGCTGATAGCTGAAGTTTCTCACTGAAATGGTATGCAAAGCCCGTTAAGATGGATTTCTGCCTTAAGGATTGCCGGTATTGTCCGCCCCACCTGATTCTTTCATTCAACTGAAACAGGAAACCCAGTTGTATTTCACCCGTCAGGATGAAAGAGGTTCCGGCTGTCTTTTGAGATTCCATTGACCAGGAGCTTCCGATAGCGAGTGACTTATTCAGTTTCATTCCATAGCCCAAAGAAGCATAAATGTTACTGTGAACAGGAGATGTTTCAAAGCCTGCATTAAAGGCACTGCCTCTTCTACTGTTTCCGCCTTGCAATGCCAGCTGCAGTGTACCTGCATTACTGATGCTGTATTGGTTTCCTGCCTGTATGGATATGGTTTTTCTGTTTAATCCGGGTAAGGCAGCAGGTATTAAACCTGCAGGAAAGCATTGCATGTTTTCAGTTAAGTAGCTCGTCAGTTCAAGGGGTATGATATTTCCCGGATGACCTACTTGCTGGGATATGCCCGACAACGGGATAAATAACAGTAATAATATTTTTCTGCTCATGAAACAAAACTCCATTTCCTTCAAACCCTGAAGAAGTGAAAAACAACATATTTGGGTGTCATTTTTCCCCTTTGTACCTTTGTTTTATGCAGTTATTAGATGGTAAAATAGTTTCTCAGGCCGTAAAAGACAGGTTGAAAGTTCAAACAGCTGAAAGGGTGGAGGCAGGAAAGAAGGTGCCGCACCTGGCTGCTGTGCTTATCGGGAACAATGGAGCCAGTGAAACTTATGTTGGCTCTAAAGTCAGATCCTGTGCAGAAATCGGATTTAAATCTACCCTTATCAGACTGGAAGAGTCGATTTCCGAAGCTGAATTGCTTTATAAACTTGATGAATTGAATGCGGATTTTGATATTGATGGCATACTCGTTCAGTTACCCCTGCCGGCACATATCGCTGAAGAGAAAGTAATTGAAAGAATCTTTGCATCCAAAGATGTTGATGGTTTTCATCCGGAGAGTGTGGGTAGAATGGTACAGGGACTTCCTGCTTTTTATCCAGCAACACCTTATGGTATTCTTTTATTGTTGGAGCATTACAATATCGAAACCAAAGGCAAACATGCAGTTGTGATAGGTAGAAGCAATATTGTAGGAAGACCAATCAGCATCATGCTCAGCAAGTCAGACTATCCCGGCAATTGCACGGTAACTGTTTGCCATTCGCAAACGCAAAACCTGAAGGAGCTTTGTTTGCAAGGGGATATCATCATTGCTGCATTGGGCAGGCCCGAGTTCCTGAAAGCAGATATGGTTAAGGACGGCGCTGTTGTTGTGGATGTAGGTATTACAAGGGTTCCGGACGCTTCAAAGAAATCTGGTTTTGCTATTAAAGGAGATGTTGATTTTGAAGGAGTAGCTCCCAAATGTTCATACATTACACCAGTTCCAGGCGGTGTTGGTCCCATGACTATAGCCGCTCTGCTGATGAATACCTATAAGGCCTGCGTGGCGAAAGATTAATACATGGTGAAAGACAAATCAGACATGCTCCCGTTGATGGAGCATTTTCATACTTTACAAGGAGAGGGTCGTTTTACCGGACACTCAGCCTATTTTCTCAGACTTGGCGGTTGTGATGTGGGTTGTGTGTGGTGTGACGTGAAGGAAAGCTGGGATGTGGCTGCTCATCCGCTTACAGGTGTTCCGCAAATGGTTGAGGCAGTGGTAAGTTCAGGAAGCCACATCGCGGTTATAACAGGCGGGGAACCGTTGATGCATGACCTGGATCACTTAACGGGCCAGCTGCAGGAAAAAGGAATAAAAACACATATTGAAACATCAGGAGCACATCCGTTGAGTGGAAACTGGGATTGGATCTGCCTGTCTCCAAAGAAATTCAAGGCACCGCAGGAAGCAGTAATCGCTGCTGCCAATGAATTGA
>JBILSG010000339.1:0-3132 GCA_044372235.1 Chitinophagaceae bacterium | reverse complement strand
AACAACAGTGCCTTTCAAATGAAAATAAGCAAGCAGCCCTCCTACTGAAAACCCTTGAACACATGCTACTGTCAATACATCAGTAAAAGATTTACCAATCAACATATCATCCAAAAAAATATAGTTTGCGGCTCCGAAGCATAAAATAAACAACAGTATATATTTCAACAGTCTCACAGGAGTAAACATCAAAATTATTGGCCATATCAAATAAACTTGCTCCTCCACTGCCAATGTCCATAAATGGGATAACTTCCCACCTGGCCAAGCCTGCAATTTATATACAAGGATATTCTGCAGATAAAAAAAGTACCATCCAAAATCACTAAATACTGGGTTAGGAAAAAAATCACGTATAAGGATAAGTCCGAGAAGTAGAAGGTAATAAATAGGAAATATCCTCAACGCTCTCCTAACCATAAAATTCCGAATGATTGTCCAGCGATTTAAATCTTCTTTTGATTCAACGCGGAATCTTTCAATCAAGAGAATTCTTGTTATCAAGAAACCACTAAGGACAAAAAATATTTCAACACCAATAGGTCCAAAGCCGATTTCATTAACCAGTTGAATAGGAAACCAATGGGCAATAATTACTAAAATAACAGCTATTGCCCTCATCCCATCCAACTCTTTTATATATTTCAATTGTTCCAATTGCTTATTCATCTTTATTATCAGCCTTCAATAATTTGCAAGAATTTTTCTGCGGCCCTCTGCCATGTATAGGACTTTCCCATCACTCTTGATTTAAGACTCATAGTCTTCCATAATCCGTCGTTAGTCAATATTTCTTTAACAAAACGAATAAAGTCCTTATCAGATTGTGCAACATATCCGGTTATTCCATGAATTACCCTCTCTTTCATTGATCCCAAATCAGTTACAACAGCTGGTAATCCTAATGCCTGAGCTTCTGCAACGGCCAAACAAAAGGTCTCCGCCTTATCACCCTTATAAAAAATTGCCCTACCATTCAACATCTCGTTGAATAAATCCAGCTTGGGCAAAACATCCCTAATGATAACTTTGGCATTGGAAAATCCACTTACATAGTCCATCTCTTGCTTCATCCGTTCTTTCACAGATTCACCCCACTTGCCATAAGTCTTCCAACTCGAAAAGATATGCAATTCAGCTTCAGGAATAACCGGATTAATATGCTCAACCCATAAATCAACTAACCAACGGAGTGATCTAAGCGGGTTTGAGGTGAAAAACACTTTAGGCGCAGGAGTTAACTGAGCTTGTCTTTCTGAAATCAAAATTTGTTCTGATAAGCCATAAGGAATTATCACCCTTCTACCTGTAGGAATGAAAAAGGGTAAAGTTGAAGCATGGTATTCCCCAGAAAAAACTATTATTGGTCTAAATAATATCAGATTTCTCAGTCTGGACCAATAAATCAAATATTTAGCTTCATTGTGAATCCATAGCACTTTTCTTTTGGCTTTAACATGTTTGAACTGATTGAAAAGCCCGATTGAAACATTGACAATCATTAAATCAAATTCCCCATTCGTATTTGCTTCATCAAGATGCAACCACTTATACGATTCAGTATCAAGCAATTCAGATGTTCTGGTCAAAACACAAACCTGATGTCCAAGTTTGGCAAATGCCCTAGAGAGTTCAATGAAAGCTGTTTGCGTACCTGCAATAGGCTTTTTTTCCAAATCACTTGGCGACAGATCATTGGAATAAAGCATCAATATTTTAGCCATCATTTTCCTTTAAACTTATTATTGAACCAATTATGAATTACGCTGATAGAATACTTTAATACTGTCGTTATGCCGAAATAATCGTATAAATTATAAATAAAATCATTTTTAAATGCCACATCCACTTTTGCACTTGAGCTGATACCACCCGCCTTGAATTTGGCAACTGTAAAATCGATATAATGAAATGGATATCTTGCCCACAGTTTTAAATTCAGATCCCAATCAGCCATCATAAAGTATCGGGTATTGTAAACGCCATTCAAACTGCCCAATAATTGAGTAGAATAAAAAATGGACTGATGACAAATGTTTCTCTTTAAAAGTTTTTTCAGATCGAATCTTCCATCATACTTCAGTGGATTTGATGCCCATTGAACTTTTCCAACTATTTCTACATTTCCATAAACTACCTGTGATTTAGCCGGAACCATTTCTGAAAAACACTTTAATACATCTTTATCATAAAGGGCATCATCTGCACCTAAAAAAAGGACCCACTGGCCTTGTGCAAAAGGCAAAATCCTATTCATTGCATCATAAACACCTGAATCTGTGAATTGAAATAATCTTAACCTGTCATCTCCAGATGCAATATCCTTGATCTGTTGAATAGATTTGTCAACTGACCCCCCATCCTGAACAAGTACTTCAAAATTGCTGAATGATTGTCTAAATATACTTGCCAAGCAATCAGCAATCGTCTTTTCAGCATTCAAAATAGGTATAATAATGGAAATTGAAGGACTATCCATTTTCGAATTTTAGTTTGCTACTCTTTACTGCATCCAAATATCCTGTTCCATACTTTTGCTCTGGTTCCAAACAATTTCCCTCTGCCCATTCATTCCAAGCCCTTATGAATACAATGCGTTTTTCAGGGCTCCTTGATGCCAATTGCACGAGGCATTGTTCAAGGTGATTTTTGAAAGCATCAGGGGTTGCACCCCAAAAAACAGAACCAAGATGTTTTGCCCTTGGTGTATTATCCCAATCAGCGTTAGCCAATGGATACCAATCCGATTCAACTAAAACGGGAAAATCTTCGAGACAACGCCTTACTGAATCATAACTTAATATTTTAGGAAGTTTGAACATCTTCCTTACTAGTGGCTGATGCAAAAAATATCTTATTAATAAATCCTTAGGTGATGATGTGAGATAACGATTGATATGCACATAATTATTGAAAACAATCCCATCCAAACCAAACTGTTTAAAATCCCAACCCGGTAGTGCTTTGACCCCCATAAAGTAGATTCCATCCAAACTGTTTTTACGAGCCTCAGTTCGAAAAACTTCGATGAAAAGATTCAGATTGGGAATATTTTGTGGAACATAAATTTGAAATACCGGTAGTCCATCAATTTTCAAATGCCTTGGATCTCTGAAAAAAGGTAATAAGTAA
>JBILSG010000338.1:0-3134 GCA_044372235.1 Chitinophagaceae bacterium | reverse complement strand
GTTTCCCTTTATGCAACCGTCACGGAAAAAGCAACTTGGCATGCTATTCAGGAAATATTGTGTAAGCAAATCAATGCAGTAGCATTTAATTTTACTGATGATGCTGTTGCTGATACCATACAGCTTGTTCTCGGGGCAGACAGGTTATATATCAAAACAGACCAGATTCTGGATACTTCTGTACAGCGCAAGTCTCTTGAAGATGAATTAACCTATTACAAGGGTTTCCTTGCATCTGTAGAAAAGAAATTATCCAACGAAAAGTTTGTAGCCAACGCCAAAGGGGAAGTTGTGGATATGGAAAGAAAAAAACAGGCTGATGCCATTGCTAAGATCAGCCTGCTCGAAGAGAGTCTCAGGAATCTTTAAAAATCAGTTTTCATGATAAGAATTTTGATGCTTCTCCAGATTTTTATTGTAACGACTGCGCAGGCACAGGTGGGTAAAATCAAACCATCATCTGGCACAACGGCTGTTATCACATTTACTTCAACCTGGGGACCTGTTAAATCAGGCAATGCTCCTGCTGCTCAGGTTGCATCAATTGCACCTGCAGCAATTTTTGTTAAAGACAATGCTGGCGAGTCATATCCGGTAAAATCATTCCGGATGAATTATAAATTCAAAAGTGCATACAAAGATGACGAAACTGAGCAACTCAAATACAGGAGTGACCTGCGTGTGGGAGAATTCACAGACACCGCACAGCTGAGTAAGGTTTGGATTGAAAGTATCAAGGATAATGTTAAAGCCGGAGATACCATCTTGATCAATAAAATTCTTTTCAGGAATAAAGCTGGAAAATTTCAGATGGCTCCTGATATCAGAATTGCTGTAAATTAGTTAAACATTTAAGTTCTGGATTATGCCTCTTTTTAGAACCAACAATTCATTTATGCGAGCATTCATAAACATTTTGTTTCTGTTTTTTTCAGCCACTTGCGCAGTAGCTCAGGATGCATCTAAAGCTGTTTTAAAACACCTGAACGACAAACAAAAACATTACGAAGGCATTGCAGAAACCATTTGGAAATGGGCTGAACCAGGCTACTTGGAGCATAAAACAACCGCTTTACTGCAAGATGAACTCAGGGGAGAGGGATTCAAAATCGAACAGGGTATTGCAGATATTCCAACAGCTTTTGTAGCAAGCTTCGGCACTGGAAAACCCGTGATTGGTTTTCTTGCTGAGATGGATGCGTTGCCGGGCTTGTCTCAACAGGCAACACCTGACAAACTTGCACTTGAAGAAGGCGGATTTGGACATGCATGTGGGCATAATCTTTTCGGAACAGGTTCCGTAGCCGCAGCCATCGCAACAAAAAAATGGATGGAAACTAATGGTATAAAAGGAACAATTAAACTATTTGGTACACCTGCGGAAGAAGGCGCAGGTGGCGGGAAGACCTACCTTGTAAGGGCAGGCGCGTTTAATGATGTTGATGCTGTTTTGCAATGGCACCCAGGGGATAACAACAGTGCCAGTCCCTCTTCAACACTGGCATACAAAGTAGCTCTATTTAGGTTTAAAGGTATAGCAGCACATGCTGCTGCCGCCCCTGAAAAAGGCAGAAGTGCCCTGGATGGCGTTGAAGCCATGAATTTTATGGTGAACCTGATGCGTGAACACGTATCGCAGGAAACCAGAATTCACTATGTTATCAAGAAAGGTGGATTGACTTCAAATATTGTTCCAGATTTTGCAGAAGTTGAATTTACCATCAGGCATCCCTCTGTAAGTGGGCTGAACGATATCTGGGATAGACTTATAAAAGTTGCTGATGCTGCTGCCATGGGAACGGGAACTTCAGTTTCTCATGAAATCATGACTGGTTTGTACAACCTGCTGCCCAATGAAACACTCGCTAAGGTGATGCAAAAGAATCTTGAAAAAGTAGGTGGTATTATTTATTCTGAGGAAGAAAAAGCATTTGCGGAAGCCATCAGAAAAACGGTAAGTTCATCCTCACTGCCTCCTGTTGAGAGTGCTGCGGAAGTGAAGCCATATCAGTTGAACGGATTGACTTCGGCATCTACTGATGTTGGTGATGTAAGCTGGGTTGTTCCTACTACAGGACTCTCAACTGCAACCTGGGTTCCTGGTATTCCGGCACACAGTTGGCAGGCTGTGGCCTGTGACGGCATGTCTATAGGCTTTAAGGGGATGATGGTTGCGGCTAAAACTATGGCTCTCTCTGCGGTTGATATTTTCCTGAAGCCTGAGCTTGTACCAGTAGCACAATCAGAATTGGAGAAAGCAAGAGGTAGCAACTTCCAGTATAAATCTCTTGCAGGTGACAGAAGGCCACCGCTTGATTACAGAAAGTAAATAATATCAAATTACTGGATTAACCAGCTTACTTCCTGATTGACCCACTCCGCTCGAAATGGTGTAGTAATGCGGATATAGTTGTCTGTGTACCCCTCCATCATCCCGTTTCTATCTTCCTGTTCAAACAAAACAGTACGTTGCCTGCCGCATTGGCTAGCCCTGAAGTACTGCATTTTCTGGTAGGATAGGTTTCGCAGGATTTTATTCCTTTCATTCCGGATATGCACAGGAATTACTGGTTTGATACCAATAGCTTTGGTATTGTTCCTTTCTGAATAGGTGAAAACATGTAAATATGAAATATCCAGGTTATGCAGGAATTCAAATGTTTCCTGAAACTCCTGATCGCTTTCAGCGGGAAAGCCAACGATTACATCTACTCCTATTGCACAATCAGGTATTAAGTGCTTTATTGTAGCAATTTTTTCTGCATAAAGCTCTCGTTTATATCGCCTGCGCATCAATCCCAGAATTGTATTACTTCCACTCTGTAAGGGGATATGAAAATGAGGCATGAATTTGTTACTGTCAGCCACCAGCTTAATTATATCATCGGTAAGCAGGTTCGGTTCAATTGAAGAGATCCTGAACCGACTTATCCCCTCCACTTTATCCAGCTCTTTGCATAAAGCATGAAAGTCTGTTGTTCTTTGGCCATCAATAATGCCGAAGTCTCCAAGGTTTACGCCAGTCAATACAATTTCTTTGACACCCTGTTCCGCAATATGCGTAGCCTGTTTAACAACATTTTCTATGGTGTTACTCCGGCTTTTACCCCTTGCCATTGGAATAGTACAAAATG
>JBILSG010000055.1:0-10363 GCA_044372235.1 Chitinophagaceae bacterium | reverse complement strand
CCAAGTGCCGCCAGTTCGAGGGCTATCGCTTTACCAATACCCTGAGAGCTACCGCAGATCAGTGCTGTTTTACCTTGAAGAGACAGTTCCATAAGTTATTATTCTTCGTCCATTTCATTTCGGATTTCATCCGAAACCTTAACAAGTATCTTATCTATCCGGTGTCCGTCCATATCGATTATCTCAAGAGAAAAACCTTTCCAGTCGAGGCGGTCACCTGTTGAGGGAATGCGTTCAAGTGTATGAAGGATGAAGCCTGCGAGGGTATCAAACTCTTGCTCCCCTTCATTCATCCAGTCTGCCTTTTCAAAACGTGTTAAAAAGTCATAGAAAGGAATCTGTGCGTCGACAAGGAATGAACCATCCTCTCTTTCAACAATTTCAAATTCCTCGCTGTCATCCTGAGGAAGTTCACCTACAATAGCACCCATGATATCATTAAGAGTAACCAATCCGAGCAGCGTTCCATATTCATCCACTACAAAACTCGTATGTATCTTGGTTTGTTTGAATTTTTCGAGCAGTTTGTAGGGTGTAATATTTTCGGGTACAAACAAAGGTGTTTTCATCACCTCTTTAAAAGAGACATCATCAGGCGTGACATACATATCCTTGATTGATACGATACCTTTGATATTGTCTATTGTTTTATCGCAGACAGGGTATATGGAATGCGGCTCACTTTCAATTTTCTCCCTGATATTGCTTTCATTGTCGTTGACATCAAACCATACTACATCACTTCTATGGGTCATCAGTGAAGTTACGTTCCTGTCTCCCAGGTGAAAAACACGTTGGATAATCTCCTGTTCCGTAGCTTCTATAGCCCCATGCTCCGTACCCTCGTTGATGATCGCCTTGATTTCCTCTTCAGTAACCTGACCTTCATCAGATTTCAATCTCATGATTTTGAGGATAAATCCGGAGAAATGAGACAGAAGCCATACAAAAGGATGAGCAAAAAGCGAAATCACCCGCATTGGAGCAGCTACACTTTTGGCAATTCCCTCCGGATTAGCCAGTCCTATTCGCTTGGGAACGAGTTCTCCAAAAACCAGGGAGAAAAACGTAACAAGAATAACAACAAGTGCTGTAGCAATTTCCTTACTGTACGTTGACATCATTCCGCTACCTTCAAAATATCCAGCAACATCATCAACTATTTTATCCCCTGAATAAACACCGGTGAAAATGCCGATGGTGGTTATGCCTATCTGGACTGTAGAGAGAAAGGATTCTGGTTTGATTGCCAGCTTCAGTGCCTGACCTGCCCTGCTATCCCCCTTGCTGGCCTGCCCTTCGAGCCTCGCTTTTCGGGCAGACACAAGGGCTATCTCAGCCATGGAAAAGAAACCATTCAACAGAATAAGGAAAAACAGAATAAGCAGCTCGTTCATATAGTAGAATGAGGTAAAGATAAGGTCTGCTTCGCGAAACTTGCCCCAATTCTGCCAAAAACTATCCCCAATATCCCCCCCGCCACTATATCCGATGGATAATGCACCCCTACATATACCTGAGAATAGGAAACTGTGGCAGCCCAAAGGAATAAAAAACCATATTTAGGGGAAAAAATTTTGAAAGAAAAGAAGACATATGTTGCGAAAGCAAAATGATTGAAAGCATGGGAACTCGTGAAACTACCATTTGCCCCACAGTATCTTGCCAAAAAACGGATATTTCCAGCCATAAACGGATCACGGCAAGGCCTTGGACGGTCAAAAAAATCCTTTATAAAATGACTGCTCAGCGTATCACAAAACCCCACCAGCGCAATACCTCCAAGTACCCACAACCAGGCCTTTTTCCCCAGGTACTGAAATGACATGAGGATTATAAATATGTATAAAGGGATATGAAATACGGGCTCCCTGAATAATAAAGCAATATTATCAAACCAGGGATGAATAAAATGCCTGTTCAGCAGAATCATAAGCTGATAATCCCAGTGCAGCAGTTGCTGCAACCACGGAATTCCGGACGATTGCAAATGAATCATGATGCAAAAATAAGCAGATCAGCTCATCTTTTTCGTAACTTTGTATGTACTAACATAAATTACTTTGGCACTTATCAAAAGCATTTCAGGAATAAGGGGAACAATTGGAGGCTTGCCTGGAGAATCACTTTCTCCTTTGGATGTGGTAAAATATACCGCCGCTTTCGGGCAATGGGCAATATCAGGAGGAAATAAAAAAATTGTCATTGGAAGAGATGGGCGTATAAGCGGACCGATGATTTCGGGATTAGTTACACAGACTCTTGTTGCGCTGGGAATTGAGGTTATTGACCTTGGACTGTCTACAACACCAACTGTTGAATTTGAAGTAGTGGCAGAGCAGGCTGCGGGAGGTATCATCATTACCGCAAGTCACAATCCCAAAGAATGGAATGCCTTGAAACTGCTCAATGAAAAGGGAGAATTCATCAGCGCAGAGGTAGGTACAGAAATACTTCAAAATGCAGAAAACAACCAGATAAAATTTGCAACAGTTGACAACACTGGTTTAGTGGTCAAAAAACATAACCATGCAGACAGGCATCTTGATGCCATAATTGACCACCAGCTGGTCAACAGCAGAATCATTGCCAGTAAAAACTTAAAAATAGTTGTTGACGCAATTAACAGCAGTGGTGCCATTTTTGTTCCTGCTTTGTTGATGAGACTTGGCGTGGAGCATAAAAACATCATCGTACTAAATGGAGAAGTAGACGGACGTTTTGCACACAATCCAGAACCATTACCGCAGCACCTCAGTGAACTTGCAGCTGCAGTAGTTTCCAACAAGGCAGACCTTGGCATTTCGGTTGATCCTGATGTTGACAGGCTTGTACTGGTGTGTGAGGATGGTTCTATGTTTGGAGAAGAGTATACCCTGGTTGCTGTTGCAGATTATGTACTGAGCAGGATTAAAGGTGACACCGTTAGCAACCTTTCCTCTACTCGCGCATTAAAAGACATCACAGAAAGTCATGGTTGCACGTACCATCCGGCTGCGGTTGGTGAAGTTAACGTAGTAGCCAAAATGAAGGAAGTAAACGCAGTAATCGGTGGCGAAGGCAATGGCGGAATCATAGTTCCTGATTTCCACTATGGAAGGGACGCACTCATCGGCATTGCCCTTTTCCTTACACATATGTCACTCTCCGGAAGAACTGCCAGGCAAATGAGATATGGCTATCCCAACTATTTTATCAGTAAAAATAAAATTGAGTTGGCTGACCAATCTTCCCTGCCTAAAGTATTTGAAAAACTGAAAGAGAAGTACAAAGGATATCCAATCAATACCATAGACGGACTCAGGATAGAATTTGACAACGACTGGGTTCATTTAAGGGCCAGTAATACGGAGCCTATTATCAGAATCATAGCAGAAAGTAATTTTGAAACGACTGCCAATAACATTGCATCAAAGTTGATCAGAGATATTCAGGAATCACTGTAAACCCAAACAAATATTGCATTTAAAGCATTCATGATGGCTCAGAGAATATATTTTGACAATGCTGCTACAACTCCAATAGATCCGGTAGTCTTTGAAGCGATGAAGCCCTATTTTCTGGAAAATTTCGGAAATCCGTCATCGATATATTCTTATGGAAGGGAAAACAGGCTGGCCATTGAAAAAGCCAGGAAATCTGTAGCTGCCCACTTAAAAGCACATCCTTCTGAAATTTTTTTCACGAGTGGAGGAACAGAAAGCAGCAATACTGCCATTTTTAATTCCGTTCGGGAATTGGGATGCACAAGGATTATCACTTCTCCGATAGAACATCATGCGACTTTACACACCTGTACTTTTCTTGCAGATAAAAAAGAGGTTGAACTGGAGCTGCTAAAGCTGCTACCGGATGGCCACATTGATCTTGAAGACCTGGAATCCAGACTTAGATCCTCTGGTAAAAAAACACTGGTATCACTCATGCATGCCAATAATGAGATTGGCAATATCAGTGATATTCAGAAAATCGGGATGCTTTGCAAATCGCATGGTGCCCTCTTTCACGCCGATACTGTACAGACTGTTGGTCATTTCCCGATTGACCTATCTGCCACAGAAGTTGATTTTATTACCGGAGCAGGACATAAAATCCATGGTCCCAAAGGCATAGGTATTTTATATGTAAACGGCAGAAATAAAATCTCCCCCTACATCCATGGTGGAGGACAGGAAAGAAATATGCGTGCAGGAACTGAAAATATTTATGGCATCGTAGGCTTTGCTGCAGCACTGAATCTGGCTATTGAAAACCACGAGTCAGATAGGAATCATATCCAAAATCTAAAAATGCACATGCATAAGCGCCTGAATGAAAAAATAAACGGTATTGTATTCAATGGAGATCCTGAAGGCAATAGTTTATACACTGTTCTCAGTGCAGGTTTCCCGTTAACTGAACGCACAGAAATGCTGCTTTTCAACCTCGATGTCAACAATATTTGTGTATCTGGCGGAAGTGCCTGTAGCAGCGGGGCCAATCAGGGATCACATGTTATCAATGCGCTCAATTTACCTCCTCAGTCTACTGTCAGGTTTTCATTCAGCAAATACAATACCTTGGATGAAATTGATACCGTAGTCAATCAGCTGACTACATTGCTATAGGAATAATTACTTGATTTTTTTCTTGATTTCATTTAGAATCACCAATGCCTCAACCGGGGTAAGCTTATCAATGTTGATGTTACCCAGCATCTGTCTGATTTCAGTGAAGACTTCTGTATGTGCATCAAAAATTGACAGCTGGATATTTGAACTCATTTCAAAGCCTTCTGCATGGAAACTTTGATCCCCCCCCTGCTTCCTCTCAAGAATTTCCAGCAATCCAGAGGCCCTTTCAACAAGCACAGGAGGCATACCGGCCATACGGGCAACATGGATACCGAAACTGTGGGTACTGCCACCCGGCGATAATTTGCGCAGGAAGATTATTTTATTGTCCACTTCCCTGTGTGTAATATGAAAATTTCTGATCCGGGGAAGCTGCAATTCCAGCTCATTCATCTCATGATAATGCGTAGCAAAAAGTGTTCTGGGCTGATAAACCGATTGATGCAGATATTCAGCAATGCTCCAGGCAATTGAGATCCCATCATAGGTTGAGGTTCCCCGCCCGATTTCGTCCAGCACTACAAGACTCCTGGCTGACAAATTATTGATGATACTGGCGGTTTCATTCATTTCTACCATGAATGTCGACTCCCCTCCACTCAGGTTATCAGAAGCTCCAACTCTTGTAAATATCTTGTCCGTAACGGGAATCTGGGCCAGGGAAGCAGGCACATAACTACCCATATGGGCCATCAATGTAATCAATGCTGTTTGACGCAATAAAGCACTTTTACCACTCATATTCGGACCCGTCAGGATGATGAGCTGACAATCATCCTGATCAAGGGTAAGATCATTTGCAATGTACTGTTCTCCCACAGGCAACAAGCGCTCTATGACGGGATGCCTTGCTTCCTGAAGTTTCAGATACCTGCCTTCATGGATATGTGGTTTACAGTAATGGTTTCTTTCTGCATTGAAAGCAAAGCATAACAGACAATCAAGGGTAGCCAGGACATTGGAATTTTGCTGCAACGGCAGGATATATTCCTGCAATGCCGAAAGTAAACTGTCATACAAGGATGCCTCCAGTTGCAGCATCTTATCTTCCGCACCCATGATTTTCTCTTCGTATTCCTTCAATTCAGGTGTGATATACCTTTCGGCATTGGCCAATGTTTGTTTGCGGATCCAGGCAGTAGGAACTTTCTGTTTGTGGACATTACTCACTTCCAGGTAGTAACCAAAAACATTATTGAAACCTATTTTCAATGAATTAATGCCGGTTTCTGCGATTTCACGTTGCTGAATCTCAAGTAAATAGTGCTTACCTCCTTTAGCAAGCTCTCTGTAGCTATCCAGCTCCTCAAATATACCTGAGGCAATAACACCAGGCTTTGAAGCCTGTGCAGGTGCATCTGCATCAATCTCACGAAGAATGCGCTCAGCGATATACGAACAGGTATTGAGGTTATCAGCCAGTCGTAAGAGGTAATCATTTTCTAAAACAGCAGCTGAAGATTTGATCAACCCAATCTGGGTTAATCCTTTTGCCAGATGAAGCAACTCCCGCGGTCCGATTTTTCTTGAAGGAATTTTACTTACCAGTCTTTCAATATCACCGCAAACCTGAATGGCAGCAACGGTTTCAGTTCGCCAGATTTTGTTATCCAATGCATCCGCCACCAGCTGCAAACGCTCTTCAATACGCTCTCTGCTCACAAGGGGCATCAACACCCACCTTTTGAGCATCCGCGCACCCATTGGAGATACGGTGGAATCAATTGTTTTCAACAAGGTGGCACCATCCGGAAATGGCGACTGAACAAGCTCCAGATTCCGAATTGTAAACTGATCCATCCAAAGGTATTCATCCCTGTTAATTCTATGAACCGTTGTAATGTGATGGCTATGAGGATGCACCGTGTCTCCCAGATAATGCAACACAGCTCCGGCTGCAATTACAGCATTGGGAAAATCTTCAATACCAAAACCTTTGAGCGAGTGTGTTCCAAACTGCCTGAGCAAACTTTCATGTGCATAGCGGTAATCAAAAATCCAGGGATCTATCTGGTAGGTATGAAACTTTTTACCATAGCGTTCAGTAAATTGCTGCTGATGTCCCTTTTGAAAAATCACTTCAGCAGGCTGAAAAGACTGCAAAAGCTTATCGATATATTCCAGATTACCTTCAGCCACCAAAAACTCTCCTGTTGAAATATCGAGGAATGAGATTCCATTGAGCTGATCACCAAAATAAATGCCAGCCAGGAAATTATTGCTTTTGTGTTCCAGTAATTTATCGTGCGTTGCCAATCCGGGTGTGACCATTTCAGTGACACCTCTTTTTACAATACCCTTTGCGGTTTTGGGATCTTCCAGTTGGTCACAAATTGCCACCCTGAAGCCAGCCTTTACAAGTTTGTGCAAATAGGAATCTAATGCATGATGAGGGAATCCTGCAAGCTCCAGTGACGCAGCAGCGCCATTGTTACGTTTTGTAAGCGTAATTCCCAAAACCTGAGAGGCCCTTACTGCATCTTCACCGAATGTCTCATAAAAATCACCTACCCTGAATAAAAGTACAGCATCAGGATATTTTTGCTTGATAGCCCTGTGCTGCTGCATTAATGGTGTATCCTCTGCGTTTTTACTCATTCCGGTTTCCAGTATCTTTCAAAATTACGAAAGCCATCCAAGCAAACACCAATACTTTAAAACTTATGACTTAAAATGTTTGCTGTTTCTGCTGCATTCTGCTAAATTTAACCAGATGAAAAACCTTGCAGGCAGATGGATACTTTTGATTCTGTTCATTGGGAGCTTCCAAACATTGATTTTTGCAGAGGAAGTCAAGCTGGACTCTTCCAATCTTCCCATAGTGGTGATTGAAACAGGGGGACAAGCCATTCCCAATTCTCCCAAAATAACTGCCTCCATGGGAATCATTTTCAATGGAAGCGGAAAGCGGAACAAGAGAACCGATTCATTTAACCACTTTAATGGAATAATTGGTGTAGAACTGCGCGGACAATCATCGCAGGCACTCTTCCCGATGAAATCCTATGATATAGAATTGCGAACTTCTACAGGTATAGAGCTGAATCAACCGCTGTTAGGCATGCCTTCAGAAAGTGACTGGGTTTTGTATGCACCCTATACAGACAAAACACTCATGAGGAATTTTCTGGCCTATGCATTAACACAACAAATGGGCAGGTGGGCTTCTCGTATCAGGTATGTGGAATTAATTGTTGACAAAGATTACAAAGGCATCTACCTGTTGATGGAAAAAATCAAAAGAGGAACAGACAGGGTTGATATCAGCAAATTACAGCTAACCGACAATACTGGGATAGAACTGACCGGCGGTTATATTTTTAGTCTTGACAAACAACCCAACGGCTGGTTTTCAAGATTCATTGCACCTAATGCCACTTCAAATCTCTACAGACAATTCAGTTATGTTTATCCAAAAGCAGACATCATAACTGTACAACAAAAGAACTACATCAAGAATTTCGTAGATGAATTTGAGAACACGCTGTCGGGTCCAGACTTTCAGCATCCCACCAAAGGAGTCAGAAAAATAGCAGATCTCCCTTCATTCATGGACTACTTTATCATGAATGAACTGAGCAGGAATGTTGATGGGTACAGGCTGAGCAGCTATTTTCACAAGAATAAAAGCTCCGTGAACGACAGGATTGTGGCTGGGCCCGTCTGGGATTATGACCTTGCATTCAGGAATGCCAATTACTGCAATGGCAGTGAAACTTACGGATGGGCATTCCGATTTAATTATGTTTGTCCGGGTGATGGAGCAGGACTGGTTCCATTCTGGTGGGAAAGATTGTTGATGGATACAGCCTATTCTGCTTCTCTTCGGTGCAGGTGGGAAGACCTTAGAAAAAATGTATTGGCAGAAAAAAACATCAATCACCTAATTGATTCAATCGCAACATTAACAAGTGATGCGAGAAACAGGCATTTCAAAAGATGGCCGGTGATTGGTCAATATGTATGGCCCAACCCAAACCCTATTCCTGTTAGCTATGCGGATGAAATAGCCTCCTTGAAAAGCTGGTTAAGAGCCCGGGCAGACTGGATTGACCAAAATCTCGAAGACAAAGGTGCTTGCGGCATAAACCAAAACCCAAATGTTGAAAATCCCGGTTACAGGTTTTTCCCTAATCCTTTTAACAGCAGAGGATACCTTCAATTTCAATCCATAGAATCAGGAATAATTATGGTTCAGATAAAAGATATGCTTGGCAGAGCAATCATGAAAAAACAGTACAGCGTATTCCCGGCCAACAACAAGATTGAACTTGATACCGAAAAATTGCAAAAAGGTCTGTACCTTATTGTGATAACTGATACCCAAAACATGGTGCATACAATAAGAATCCTGAAGCAATGATAATTTGATTCATGGAACAAAATGACTACTGTCATGTTGAAAACACGAACAGCTTTCTACTTTTCAAAAAAGGAAAAGATGTCTTCTGCTGGAAAAGTGAGGCCCGGATATTCCACTAAAAATAAAACAACATTAATCCGTGGAGGACAAGCTTATTTCAGTCTGATGAACAGACTGATTATGGAGGCTTCACAAAGTATTCAATTACAGGTATATATTCTGGAAGCTGACAAAACGGGATCAGAAGTGATTAATAACCTGATGAAAGCTGCAAAAAGAGGTGTTACTATTCAGGTATTACTGGATGGCTATGCTTCAGGCGGCCTCCCATCAGCAATAATCAGTGAAATGCGCGCGGCAGGCATTAAACTCCGTTTCTTTGAACCAATTTTTAAAGGTGGAAATTTTTATTTTGGGAGAAGATTACACCATAAAGTACTGGTATGCGACGGAAAGTATGGCCTGGCTGGAGGTATTAATATTTCTGACCGCTACAACGACATGCCTGGTATACCAGCATGGCTGGATTTTGCAGTCTTGATTGAAGGTGAAGCTGTTTTTGAATTGCATAAACTTTGTAATCAGCTTTATGCAAAGGAAAAGGCAGATATCGTAGAACTTAACAGACAACGAATAACCAATGAAGGATGGAACAACCTCAACTGTGCTGTAAGAGTAAGGAGGAATGACTGGGTAATCAATAAAAATCAGATCTCAGCTACCTACATGGAATTCTTCAGACAAGCCAGTAAAGAGATAGTGATCATGTCAAGCTATTTTATTCCCAGCAACTTCTTCAGACACAATCTCATACAGGCCGCAAAAAGGGGCGTAAAAATTAAGCTAATCTTGGCTGGGATTTCAGATGTTGATATTGCCAAGGATGCTGAAAGATACTTATACAGATGGGCCTTACACCATGGTATTGAGTTATATGAATACCCCAAAAATATTTTGCATGGCAAGGTTGCCATTTGTGATGGCCGTATCGTAAGTATTGGGTCATATAATATCAATGACCTGAGTGCACTGGCTAGTATTGAGTTAAACATCGATGTCAATGATCAGCATTTTGCACAACATGTTCAACAAGAATTTGAGAAGATCATTGAACAAGACTGTATTCCTATTGTCAATCATACCGGAATAAAGTGGAATTTCATTAATCGCCTATACCATTGGTTTGCTTATACCATTGTAAGATTTCTTTTCAGAATATTCACCTTTTATTTTAAGAAAAAGAAGATTCCGTTTTTTACTGATGTTCGTTAGTCTGCTATATGACATACATCAGCAGCAACAACTGGCTTCAGCAGTAACTTCATGAAAACTAAAATATGACGGGAGAATTGAATGAAACACAAATCAACAATATACTTTGTAGCCA
>JBILSG010000336.1:0-3143 GCA_044372235.1 Chitinophagaceae bacterium | reverse complement strand
CCGGAAAACACTTCAAACCTGAAATCTTTTACTTTTGAAAGTTGCTTTTCAATTTTTTCGTCACTGACATGTCCCAGATAAACTGTTATATGCCCCTTGTCTGTCGGTTCAGCCTGAAGTATTTCATTTTTTATGATTGGATTAAGGATATTGCTATCGTATTCCTCGAAGTGTAATCCAAGTTGCCTCGTTCCTTGTGCATAGTGTTTCAGTACATATTCTCCTACTATGTTTTTCTTTTCAGGCCTGGGAACATTTCTGCTCATGAAACTTGCCTGGTGGCCGAAATGTATAGAGGGTATATGTTTTAATTTACAGGCAAGCGACGTGATACATTCAAAATCGTTGATGATGAGATCATATTTTTCAACGGGCAATTGCACAGCTTCTTGCCAGATTTTTTTCAGGTTAACAGTAAAAATAGTCTTCATTACATCTACACTTCCATTATGCTTATTATAATGAAGGCTTATCCCTTTGCTCCTGTATGCGATAGGAAGGTCTGTTTTAAGGCTGAAATTACTTCCGCTTAAAAAAACATCTACTTCACCATACTGACTTAGGGTTGGAAATATTTCCTTTGCGCGACTTATGTGTCCATTTCCAGTAGCCTGAACTGCATAAAATATTTTCATCTTGAAGTAGCTGCAGTTAATAAGGCATTAAAGTTGAGAAGGACTTCATCTGTAATCACATTGAGCATTGGGATTTTATTTTCTATTTTAATGCGATTCACTTCATGAGCAGTTATTTCAATGTCATTCCAATGGTGTATTTTCCAACTGTTGTTATCATATTCCAGAGAGGTCAGATTCTCGATCCAATCTCCACTATTCATGTATGTTACGGATCCTTTATCTGTAACAACCTGTTTAATTTGTGGTTGATGGATATGTCCGCATATCACATTTTTGTAATTATTTTCAATGGCAAGTTCAGCTGCAGTCTGTTCGAAATCTGAAATCCAGCTCACTGCTTTTTTAACACTGTTTTTTACTTTTTTACTTAGACTCATTTTCTCTTTTCCTAAAAGCTTGAGAAGCCAGTTAATAGCCCTGTTCACCAATATCAGCATATCATACCCATGGCCTCCGAGTTTGGCAATAAGTTTGGCTGAACCTTTCGTTGTTGAGTCAAAAACATCTCCGTGAAATATCCATGTCTTTTCACCATTGATGTCTATCACAAGTTTATCTACTAGCTGAAGATTTCCCATTTCCAGTCCGCTGTACCTTCTGAGTGTTTCATCATGGTTTCCGGTAATATATACGGTTTTAATTCCCTTAGACATCATGCTGAATACTTCTTTGATTACCTGCATATGTGATGCCGGGAAATAGCTTTTTCTGAATTGCCAGATATCTATAATATCCCCATTAAGAATCAGTAATTTGGGCTCAATGCTACGAAGGTAACTGACCAGTTCTGTAGCATGACATCCATAAGTTCCAAGGTGTATGTCACTTATGATTACAACTTCTGGCTTTCTTTTTAGCATGGGAAAGATTTGTGTAAAGCAACAATCCCAAAGTCAACTGTCTTTAAACAATTTATTAAGGAAACTTTAATTATTAGGTGGCTGTCTTACGTAATCCCCAAGATGCCAATATTTCAGGTATTTGTTTACTTAAACTTAATGTTCTAGTAATAATTTGGTCATACCTGTTTGTTACATTGCGAGAAGGTAGACGCACTCTTTTGAGTTGCTTTTATCTTTTAATTGCAACGCCCTGCCATTCTTGGCGGGGTTCTTTTATTCCTTGTTTTTATGGAGGGTAAATCCAAATGTAGTGCCTATGCCGGGTTTGCTCCTTACCTGAATGAATTGCCCATGTGCTTCAACAATATGTTTACAAATAGCCAAGCCCAGTCCGGAACCTCCAATATTCCTGCTTCGACCATAATCTGTCCGGAAAAATCTTTCAAAAATCCTGGGTAGATGTTCTTCTGCAATACCAATTCCGTCGTCAGTAATTTCTATGAGCACATTACCATCTGTTCTGTAAATACCGGCTTCGATTTTGCCTTCCTGGTTGCCGTATTTGATTGCATTTTCAACAAGGTTAATCAGGACCTGTCTTATCTTTTCTTTATCCGCATACACTGAAATTGGTTGTTCACAGCCTTTTTTAATGTTGCATCTGATATATTTGCTTTCAATTTTTAGCTGCAGTGATTCAAATACATCAAATATCAGATCATGAATAATGAAGTTCTGGTAATGCAATGCGAGTTTTCCACTTTCCAGTTTGGTTATCTCATCCAGGTCTGAAATGAGATTGATTAGTCGCTCTGTATTTTTAAACGCATTTTCAAGAAATCTGGTTCTGATTTCAGGTTGTTCAGATGCGCCAGCAATCAGTGTTTCAAGGTATCCCTGGATGGCAAAAGCAGGGGTTTTGAATTCATGGGAAAGATTTTGCAGAAATTCTTTCCTGAAAGCTTCATTTCTTTCGAGTATTTCCATTTCATTTTTCCGCTGATCTGCCCATTGCAATACTTCTTCGCCAACTTCTTTTATGCTTTGCTGTGGCAATACATTTTTCAGAAAAAACTCTTCTCGTTTTGAAACCTTTGTCTGGTGGATAAATTTATAAATCAGTTTGATTTTACTGTGGATGAATTTTTCTACTAAATATTTTACCAGAAAAAAAATAATCAGCAGCAGGATGCTTCCCCCTATAAGAGTCAGTTCCCATGATAGCCCCATTGCAAGGCTAAATAACGAAAAGAAAACACCTGATATAAGCGATACAATAGTTGCAATGGAAAGCGGGGATGCATGACTGGATTCAAACATATTTGCAAATTAATGAATCCTGCTCTTGTAAATTATATCTCAAACTTATATCCAACCCCTTTAACTGTTGTTATGCAGTCTAGTCCGAGTTTTTGGCGTATTTTCCTGATATGGACATCAATTGTTCTGTCTCCAACAATCACGTCACTGCCCCAGATCTGGTTGAGTATTTCTCCTCTCAGAAAAACTCTCCCGGGCCTTGATGCCAGGTATTGCAGTAATTCGAATTCTTTTTTAGCCAGGCTGATTGGTTCATTTTTGAAGTAAACCATGTATTCTTCAGGTTCTATCCTCAAATCCCCAATCTCCATACTTTTGACCTCCTCAGGTTTGCTAAGGCGGC